>JBAZKV010000031.1 GCA_041650635.1 Candidatus Margulisiibacteriota bacterium
TGCGTTTAATAATCTCCTGTTTCTGCTCGGCCGTTAGTGTTGGGAAACCTTTTGGCATGTGCCTTCACCCCTTTCTACTAGTCAGATTATACTGAAACTACTTGTCTAGTATAAGGGGTACATGCCACAGTTTTTGCCCTAAAACCGTCAGCCGACTCTTCAATAAGTTTTAATCTTTTTAATTCATTGATATCTCTTGAAAGAGTCATTTTTGATTTATTTTTATACAAATCGATAATGCGAGGGGTTAAAATTATCAAGTCTTCCCTTTTAACCGGATGATTGCTTTGAGATAGTTCAAGAATTAAATTCCTTATGCGTTTTCTCTTGTTTTCGGAATGGTTCAAGGATCTAGATATCTCGTAAATATAACTTTCCCAGGATACTTTTAACACCTGGCTAAAAATATATTCGAGCTGGTCCTTAAGACCGTCTCTCAAGCCTTCAACTGCATAGGCTATAAAGCTACAAATATTTTCTCTGGCTAAATCTAAATGATTATAATATTGACTTCTCGTTTGATTATAATGATTGCTTAATAAGTGGGCAGCGGGACTCGGTACTCCGGAATGTAGAAGGATTGCGAATTCAATTATTCTAGCTGTTCTGCCATTCCCATCTCCGAATGGATGGATCCAAGCCATGTATAAATGTGCAACGATGGCTTTGAATATACCATTTATTATGTTGTTGTTGTGGAATTTGAATTCATTACTATTAATCCATATGCAAAGCTTGTCCAATAATTCAACAATGTATTGATGGTCAACTCCTTTGTACTGTCCGGCGACAACGGGGTAATGTCTAATCTTCCCTGGGGTTACACAATCTGGGGAGGGAACCTTGTCCAGAATAATCCTATTAAAGAAGCATATTTTGTCGATGGATAGATCGAAATGTCCTGTGTTTAATATGTCCTTAGATACTTCGTCACATAGTTTTAGAATATTGCCAACTTCCTGTCCCAAATACTCTTTTGAGGGTGGAAGCTTGAGCTTGTCGTCAATCCTTAATCGGACATCCTCTTCTGATAAAGTATTCCCTTCGATGGAGGTTGTTGCAAATACGCCTTTAGCTAAGTATACTCGATGCATTTCTTTGGAGACACCGGGAGTTAATGGAATTCTTTCTATGTGATCACATTTTGATAGGCATTCGCCTAATTGAATCCATGTCTGAAAAGAAAGCCTTCTTATATCAATTGAAAAGGTTAGCCAAGGATATCTTTCTGTCACAATACTCATGGCATTCTCCTTGTTGTATAAAATGTTAATAAACTATCTTAATTATTTGCTTAAAATATAACATATAATAAAAAATATTGACCGATATGTTTATTAATATGTTAAGATAATTCTATAATATTTGATTTGAATTGTCAATTGTTGGGGCATGTCTTCCTTGTCTTTGTTCTTGTACTTGTCCTACCTGCCTGCGGCGGGCAGGCGAGCAAGTAAGAGGACAAGGACGAGGACAAGGGAACTCGCAAAATAGGGACGGTGGCTTCTAACCTAGGCACTGCTTTGCGAGTTCTGCCGTCGGGGAGACTCGAACTCCCATGGTGTTACCCACACGATCCTGAGTCGTGCGCGTCTGCCAATTCCGCCACGACGGCCCTTCGACTTCGCTCACTGCGTTCGCTCCGCTCAGGGCCTTGCCCTATGCTGAGCGAGCGTAGCGAGTTAAAACATGCCGGAGGAGAGGGTCGAACTCTCACGCCCTTGCGGACTCGCGATTTTGAGTCGCGCGCGTCTGCCAGTTCCGCCACTCCGGCCCCTCGACTCCGCTCACTCCGTTCGCTTCGCTCGGGGAAAGCCCTGTCATTCTATAAATTCGCCGAAGTTCCTGAACTTTTTATATCTGTCCTTGACTACGGCTTCTAAGGAGAGGCTTTTTAACTCGTCCAACTGAAGGATAAGCGCCTCCTTAAGGTTGTCTGCCGCGGTCTTAAGGTCGTTATGGGCGCCTCCCAGCGGCTCTTTTATGATACCATCTATTACTTTTAGTTCAAAAAGGTCTTTTGCGGTGAGTTTGAAGTTTTGCGCCGCCTCGGCGGCCCTTGAGGCATCCTTAAAGAGTATGGCTGCGCAGCCTTCTGGGGAGATGACCGAATAGATAGAGTATTCGAACATAAGGACCCGGTTGCCCATGCCTATGCCGAGAGCCCCTCCGCTTCCGCCTTCTCCTGTTATTACGCAGACCATTGGCACTTTCAAAAGCGCCATTTCTCTTAAATTTCTGGCTATTGCCTCTGCCTGTCCTCTTTCCTCTGCCCCGATGCCGGGGTAGGCTCCAGGCGTATCTATCAGGCAGATGATGGGGTTGTTGAATTTTTCCGCCAACTTCATCAGCCTGAGTGCTTTTCTGTATCCTTCGGGGTGGGCCATACCAAAGTTCCTGAAGATGTTCTCTTTTGTCGAATTTCCCTTTTGCTGTCCCAGTACCATCACGGGCCTGCCGTCGAGTTTTGCAAACCCGCCCACCAGGGCCCTGTCATCCCCAAAATAGCGGTCCCCGTGCAGTTCGACAAAATCCTCGAATATTTGCCCGATATAATCGAGCGTGGTGGGCCTTTGCTGATGGCGCGATACCGATACTACCTGTATAGGGGTCAGGCTCGAAAAGATCTCACGCCTCAGGGATTCTATCCTTTTTTCGAGAGCGGCGGTTTCGCTCTCAAGGTCCAGGGCGCCGCTTTTGCCGAGCTTTTTGAGCTCGTCTATCTTTTTGTAAAGACTGGCTATAGGCCTTTCAAAATCAAGAAGAAATCTGTTTTGCATGTTCTTAGTATCCTAACCAGTCCAGGCATTTGATAAGTACCGGTCTGAGGTCTTTTCTTTCTACCACCATGTCCACCATCCCGTGCTCCAGCAGATATTCCGACCTCTGGAACCCGGGAGGAAGTTTTTGCCTTACGGTCTGCTCGATGACCCTGGGGCCCGCAAAGCCGACTAATGCGGCTGGTTCACCTATGTTAATGTCACCCAGCATGGCAAAGCTGGCAGACACTCCTCCTGTGGTAGGGTCGGCAAGGATGCTTATGAAAGGGATGTTATTCTGTCCCAGCATCGCAAGGGCCGAAGATGTCTTGGCCATCTGCATCAGGGACATTATGCCTTCCTGCATTCTGGCCCCTCCTGAGGTTGATACTATTATCAGAGGAAGACGAAGCTTCAGAGCCCTTTCGGCCGCTCGGGTGATCTTTTCACCTACAACGGAGCCCATGCTTCCGCCCATAAAGCCGAAGTCCATCACTGCCAGGCAAACATGCTTGCCTCCCAGGGTTCCTTCCCCTGTTACTACGGCTTCCGCAAGCCCCGACTTTTCTTCGTGCTCCAGAAGTCTTTTTGCGTACTGTTTTGTGTCAAAAAAACCGAGAAAGTCCTTTGACCTCATTTCGGGGTCATATGGGGAAAAACTTGAGCCGTCAAGCAGCGTGGCTATCCTTTCCTTTGAAGAGAGCTTGAAATGATAACCGCATTTGGGGCAGACTTTCAGGTTCGCCTCCAGGTCCTTATTGAACAGGGTCTCTTTGCATTTGAAGCACTTTACCCAGAGATTTCCGGGAATATCGAGCCTTTCGGCAGAGTACGCCGGGCTTTTTTTCTTGTTAAACCACTCTGAAATTGTCATGTTGTCTAAACCTTTAATGTATGTTATTATAACATAGTAAAACTTAAGGGAGCAGATAATGGCAAACATAAAATCGGCTGTAAAAAGGATAAAGACCAGCAGCAGGAACGAGCAGCGAAACAAGGCGCTCAAGGCCAGGGTAAAGAAGGCCGTTAAAGAAGCAAAGACGGCGATAAGCGTTAAGTCGGAACAAGCCGGTCAGGCCCTAAAGGATGCCTTAAAGAGGATCGACAAATCGGTAACAAAGGGACTGCTCCACAAAAGGACCGCCGCCCGCAAAAAATCCAGACTGATGAAACTGTTCAACAGGACCAAGTAACCCCCTCTGTATCTCCTCCTTGTGAAGGGGGAGAAAGGCAAAGGCCTGCAAGATGACATCAATATCACTGAAAGCATTTGCAAAGATAAACCTCACGCTCAAGATCCTTGGACCAAGACCCGATGGATTCCACGAGATAGAAAGCATTATGCAAAGTGTTTCGCTGTATGACGAGATAGAAATACGGTCGAAACTCGATAGAGATTCGATAGAAATTCATTGTTCGGACGATAAAGTTCCTGCAGGGGAAGGAAATATCTGCTATAAAGCGGTAGAATTGATCAGGAAAAAATTCAATATAGAAAAAGGGATAAGGATAGAGATAAAAAAGAATATTCCTATGGAGGCGGGATTGGGCGGAGGGTCTTCGAATGCAGCGGCAGTGCTTATCGGTCTGAATAAGATATGGGAGTTAAAATTGTCCGATGAGGAACTGATAGAGATCGCGGCGCAGATAGGATCGGATGTGCCGTTCTTTATCATTGGCGGCAGATGTTTATGTAAGGGGAGGGGAGAGAATATCGAAAAAGATGTAAGGGCACGCGGCCGCGTGCCCCAACGGTATATCGTCGTAAAACCAGATATCTCGGTTCCGACGGCGTGGGCGTATGAGGAATGGGACAGGGTCAAAACAATTTCCAATTTCCAATTTCCAATGTCCAATTTAGGCAATGATCTGGAGGCGGTTGTAATTAACAAGTATCCGGTGATCGGAGAGGTGAAGAAGGCTTTGTTGGAGGCGGGATGCACCGGCGCTCAGATGACGGGAAGCGGCAGCGCGGTGTTTGGGGTTTGCAGGGATGAAGAGCAAGGAAAGAAATTACTGATCAAAATAAAGGAAAGATATCCGAGATCATTCTTCGTTCAAGATGCAGGTAAGGGAATTGAGCTGGTCTAACCTTAATATTATACGATCCCCAGTTTTGTTTCATCGTTCTGTGATATGCCCCTAAATTCTATTCCAACACGAAGATGTTCCCAGGTTGAAACATCCGCATCATCAAGATTTACATTTTCAAATGTTGCCCAGTCGAGCACTGTTCTGCTAAGATCAACCCCGTGAAGATCCAGGCCGTCAAAATGCGCGCCGGACAGATCGATCAGCTGGATCGGATAGTAATAGGGACGCTCAAGAGCGCGTATTTCCTGCCCGAATGAATTCCAGCTTGCAACATCTCCGGCCATTAAAGAGCGAATGGCATCCGCAACTTGAGAATGGTAATCGCCGTATATAGAGTTAAAATATTGATAATCTGCCAGCCTTCCCGTTGTTATTGCTGTTGCCTGAGCCACACATGCGATCTCTCCCATTGCGCCATCCTGCCCCTGACCGGTTCTTCTGACAAGTCCTTCAGCATTAAGGATGAAGAATTCATCCCTCTCGAAAATATCGTAATTAAAACATCGCGGTTGGGCGGGATGGGCGAACATAGCCACATTAAATGTATCTTTCGATATCATTCCAAGGTCATTAAGGCGTGTGCTTCATCTTTGTCCCAAAACGGCAGCAGGGTCAATTCCCGGCCTCATCTGTATGATCCCTTTTCCTCCCATAATTTCCGGTTTCAGCTGATACATTCTTGCTACTCTGCCGAGGCCGATCTCAATCCTGTCAAATCCCATTTGTATTTTCCTTTACTATTTCTAATAAATGTATTCAAATATTATATCGGAGGTATGTTTGGGGGGGATTTCAGGTGATTGTGGCGGGGACTTATATTCCAAGGACCTTTATTATGACGCGCTTTTCCCTCTGTCCGTCCCACTCGCCGTAAAAGATCTGCTGCCAGGGCCCGAAGTCGGGGCGGCCTTTTGTGACGGGTACGATTATCTCGTGGTTAAGAAGCAGGGATTTTAGATGGGCATCGCCGTTGCTTTCACCTGTCTGGTGGTGCCTGTAGTCCGGCCTGTCCGGTGCTATTTTTTCCGCCCATTCCATCAGGTCATTTTTTAGACCGCTTTCCTCGTCATTTACGAATACAGAGGCTGTTATGTGCATGGCGGAAACAAGCGCCATCCCGTCGGATATTCCGGACTTTTCGATCGCTCTTTCAACTTCAGGGGTGATGTTGATGAATTCCTTCTCATTCTTTGTCTTGAGTTTAAGATATTCGGTGTAGGTTTTCATGGCAGAATCATAGCACGAAAAAAAAATTAAGGGCAAGCCTATAAGCCGGGTTCTGTCCACCCGGAGTTACCCGGGATGTACGGCCATCTGTCTGGGGTGTCCATCGCTGAACACCTCGATGCGGCAATTCAATGCCTTGCTGCAGGTGGGGTTTGCCTTCTCTTATGTCCCCATAAAAGAATGTGAGCTCTTACCTCACAGTTTCAACTTTGCCATCCCCGCTTTAGGCGGGAATTCGGCCGTGTGATTTCTGTGGCACTTTCCCTGGAGTTTCCTCCGGCAGACGTTATCTGCCACCGCTTTGTGCAGCCCGGACTTTCCTCCCCTCGACTTCGCTCACTTCGTTCGCTCCGCTCGGGGCTAGCCCTGAGCGAGGAAGCGAAGCGACCGAGTCGAAGGGTAGCCGTCCAGCTTGCCCTTGTATATATTTTAGCATACCTTGTTTGAAATCCCGAGCCCGTTTTTGCGAAAGAACTTAGGGAAAATAAAATGAAAGCAATAGAGATATCAGGCAGAAAAGGCGTTCATTCTCATAAACTCTGTCCGGATATTGTTTCTTCTGTAATCCGGGCCTCTGAAGGCCTAAGATCAGGGTTTAGGGATGTGATCCCATTCGTTTTGGAGCGGCCCGGGGACTCTGTTAAGAGACAGATGGTTTTCAGGTTCAAATCTCAGATGTTCTTTCCCGGGGTTGATACCGGCGCGGTGCTAAAGATCGTTCTGGGCGGTTTGATGGAAAACGGTTACGGGCTTCGCGCCCTGAGGCTTTTTTCTGCGGAGCACGCCGTCCGAAGAGGCATATTCGAAAGTTATAAGGGCTATGAATACAGCATCTACAGCAATGGGCCGGACGCTGTCCCGGATTTTGACAGGGAAAAGTGTTTGGGAAGATTGGGACTTGAAATGTCTGATACTCCGGTGCTTGGAGGAGGTCAGTTCGCGGAACAATACGGGATCTCCTCAGAACAACTGGGAGACATGTGGCAGAAAGCGGTTAAAAAAGAGGCGGTTGTTAAGCTGGCCCCAAAGCTCCTGGCTACAGCCCTTGATCCCGGGACCGGACCCGTTGCAGTGCTGAACGCTCAAATGGCGAACTCCAGGCTTCGTGTTGAAAGGGAAGGCGGCGTCCTTTTGGCGGCGGTAGTCGAAAGCCTCGGGGAGGATTCTTCCTCCTGGGCACGGATGAGAGGAAGGTTCCTCGGAAGTTCAGAGCCGGGTCAGGCAAGGAAAGGCAGTTTGAGACAGTTCCTCGCAGATCAGCATGATAGTTATCATCTGGTTGATGACCAAAATAATTACAACGGAGTCCATCTAAGCTCGTGCGTTCTGGAGTCTGTGCTGGAAATGGCCCTCTGGTTCTTTATGGCGCCGGAAGAACTCAAAACAGGAAGATACCTTATCGAAAGGGGCATATTGAGGCCGGACCTAGACTGGCTTATGTTCAATCCCGTTGCCAATTTTGCCGGGAACAGAAAAAGTGTTTTTACCCACACCGATTGTCTTGATGCAAAACAGGCCGTGCCTGTCCTAATAGAGATACTTGAAGACCGTGGATAGATCTTGATGCGGCGGGGTGTTTATGCGGAACTCTGGGCATCTATCCCTTTGTTCGCCAGCCTGTCCGCATCCCGGTTCTTTTCCCTGGGGATGTGTGTTATCCTGAACACTTCCATTTTTGACGCGAGTTTCTGCGCGAGGCTGTGCAGGCCTTTTAGTTTTTCATCTTTTACCCTGTACCTGCCGCAGACCTGTTCCACCAGAAGCTGGCTGTCCGAATAAAAGTGGGCTTTTTTATGCCCCAGCAGCAGAAGCTCCTCAAGAGCCCTTATCAGCGCCGTGTATTCGGCAACATTGTTGGTGGTTTTTCCTATGTACTCGGCCAGCTGCAAAACTTCCTTGCCGTCCTTTTGAGCCAGTACGCCGATGCCCGCAGTGCCGGGATTGTTCCTTGAAGCTCCGTCTATGTGCACCGAGATCATTTTAGAGTTCTTTCCACTTCTTTATAGACTGTTTTAAGGGGGGCTTTATGTTTTGCGGCGGCTCTTTTGCAATCCTCGTATTCAGGCATAGCATTTAGCAACCTACCGCCGGCGTTGGCTCTCTTTACCCTGACGGGGCCGAAACGGGTCTTGACGGTGTCTATATGCCGGGGTAGAACATCCCTTTCGCATTTTGAGATGCGCAGGCCTATAGAAGTGGTCTCTTCAAATATTATTCTTTTGATCGAAGCAAGGTCCTTTTCTTCCGCAGTAACCTCAAGCTTTACGGCAGGCCTCGATTTTTTCATGATGACCGGGGTTAGATTGGCATCGAGCGCCCCTGCCGATAGTAATCTTTCTATAACATACTCATAGATCTGCGGATTAAGGTCGTCTATGTTCGTTTCCACCACATATACTTCTCCGCTGCCGAGGGTGGCCTTTTCACCAACCAAAACTCTCAAGAGATTGGGATGTTTGTGATCTCTTGAGCCAGCTCCGAAGCCTGAGGCCAAAACCCTCATTTTAGGGACCCGTTTAAATTCCGCAAGAGTGGTCAGGATGGCAGCGCCGGTCGGGGTTACCAGCTCCCCTGTGATATCTGTTCCGTAAACCGGTACTCCTTTGATAAGCTCAAGAGTCGCAGGCGCGGGGACCGGAAGTCTTCCGTGAGCGCAGTCAACAAAACCGCGGCTTAGAGGAAAAGGAGAACAGTACACTTTTTCTATTTTGAGGAGTTCCAGCCCTATCACGGAACCTACAATATCCACTATGGCATCTACAGCCCCGACTTCGTGGAAATGGATCTTGTTGATACTTGTCCCGTGCACCTTTGCTTCGGCTCTGGCAAGATGGGTAAAGACGGCGACAGAGCGTTCCTTTACCGATCTAGACAATTTGCTGCGGGTGATGAGACGGGTGATGTCGGATAGATGGCGTGTTTGGGGCACGCGGCCGCGTGCCCTTACGGAGTTGTCCGTTACATCCAGATAGGTGCAAGAGATCCCGTTCTTCTTTACCTTGCGGCTTTGCAGCGAGTATCCGGCGAGCCTGAGTTTCTTCAGCTCGGCCCTCAACTTCTTTATGCTTAATCCTGCGTCAACGAGCGCCCCCAGTATCATATTGCCGCAGGCGCCGCTGAAGCAGTCAAAATAGGCTGTCCTCATTTTCTCCTCATTATAGCGTCGGCAAGGCATGCAGCGCCAAAGCCGTTGTCTATGTTGACCACGCCCACTCCCGTGGCGCAGGCGTTCATCATTGTCAGAAGTGCAGAAAGCCCTTTGAAGCTGGCGCCGTAGCCGACACTGGTGGGTACTGCTATCACAGGAGCCGATGTAAGCCCGGCTATAACGCTCGGCAGCGCCCCATCCATTCCGGCAACGACTATTATGACGGGCGCGGACATAATATCCTTTGTCCTGTCAAGAAGCCTGTGAAGGCCTGCCACTCCGACATCATAGATCCTATTTGCCTTATTGCCAAGGAGCTCCGCGGTTACGGCGGCCTCTTCGGCAACCGGGATATCGGCTGTTCCAGCGGTAATAACAAGTATCGGCTTTTTTGAGGCAGAGAGGTCCTTTCTTTTTGTGCTCCTGATGGATATAATCCGCGCGAGAGGGAAGTATTTTGCATTCGGAAGGACTTTTTTAATCTCCAGAAATATTTTTTCATCTGCCCTTGTGGCAAGCACATCCTTCTGGGTCAAGGCTATTTTTTTAATATGTTCTATGGTCTTGCCCGGGCAGTATATGACCTCGGGAAAACCTTTTCTCAGCTGGCGGTGATGGTCGACCTTTGCAAAGCCGAGGTTCCGGTAAGGGAGAGCCCTCAAAAGCGAAAGAGCTTCAGCAGGGGAGAGCTTGCCTTTCCTGAGGCGGGACAAAATTCTTTTTAGCTGCGGAAGGTCCATTGTATAAGAACCTCAGTTGGACATTACATTAAGTTTACTGTCCGAAACACGGATGGAGCAGGTGCCCGAGCTTTTGATGAGCTCCCCGTCAAATTTTGCGTAAGTCTCCAAAGGGCATTCAATATCGACCTTTGAGGCCCTCATACTTATCAGGTCATCAGCGTACCTTCCGCAGCCTTTCTTTATCTTTGAGCGGTTGGCCAGATACCGGAGCTTTCCGCCGCTTTTTATGACGGCAAGGTCAAGGAGACCGTCTTCAAGGCTGGCCTTTGGAGCCACAAGCCGGCCTCCAAACAGATATCTGCCGTTTGCCACCTGCACCGAAATTACCGAGGAGTCTATCACGGAGGAGTCTGCCGTTATAACCACCCGCAGCGGCTTGAACCTGCGGAAAAAGAAAAGAGCTTGCGACACTTTGTCCATTAAGGCAATAGGGCCGCTTCCTTCTATGCCTTGTTTTGCAAGTTCGGTCTTGAGGCCCAGGGACACGCCGTTCAAAAAATACCGCCCGTTAATAAGTCCTAGATCTATCTTTCTGGAGCGCCCCTCGACCGCGGTCTCGCATGCAGAAATAAGATCCTCGGGATCCAGCCCAAGGGACCTTGCAAAATCGTTCTTTGTTCCTGCCGGGATCACAGCAAGACGCGTTCTGCTCCCTGCCAGCCCGTTGGCAACCTCGTTGGCAGTGCCGTCACCGCCTACAGACAGGACCAGATCAAAGCCGTCTTCGACCGCCTTTTTTGCAAGGGTCGCGGCGCCCATCGGCCTAAAGGTGCGGTCAAGGCTGTACTCCAGCCCTCTGCCGCACAAAAAGTTCTCGACCTCGTACGCGAGCTTTTTTGCTTTTCCTTTACCGGCCTGCGGATTGACAATGATCTTGATGTTCATCAGTTAAAGAATTATAACATAACCCTTGAGCCAAACCGCCTCACCGCGCCTTAAAATAAAGGACCCCGTGGATCTCCGGGGTCTTCTTTTATATAAAAGTACTTTTCAGCCTATTTTTTTGAGGATGTTGCCCACCACCATATCAAAGCGATGACTATTATCGCTATAACTACCCACCATATCCAGTTCATATCTTCACCTCCTTTGCTCAAGGATGTGCAAATTCTACCACCGGGAAAGTGTTTGTCAAGGGGTGCTCTTGAAAGAGGCGGATAAAAAGATTAATATAAAAAAAGACATGAACTTCAATTATCTTCCGCCGCTTCCAAAACCCTGTACTCTGGTGCCTGAGGCCTGGAAGGACGCGGCCAAACGGCCGAGGGGCCTTGAATACAGGAACGGCATCTATTACGCAATGGATGCCATGCCGGCCAAGAACACGGTGCTTATAAGCGCGGACTCCGTTGCCCATCTCAAAGAACTGTGTTTTTTCCTCATCTGGAGATATCAGAAGACCTATACCAGGGATTATTACGAAACACTTTACGGCAAAATGTTCCAGGCTTTTTGCGATCTGCTCGACGGCAAAAGGGCCTCTCTCAGCGGGGTTCCGGGGCTTTTTAGCGGCATAGTTTTCGGCGACAAGCAGTACAAATTCAAGATGACATTTTATTCACAGCAGACCGTGCCCATGCAGTTTTCGGGGTCAAAGATCTGTATGGGGCTTGCTGTTGACAGGGTGCAGAACGCGGCCGGACTTCCGGTAAAGAACCCCCAGGACCTTGCCAATGCTTATAAGGAACTAAAGACCATTGTTGGCCAGGAGCTTGATTACATGGCACAAAACCCCAACCTAAATAAGAAAGACGCTCCGGACCCCAAAGCCAAACAGTGAAAAAGCTTTACCTTGCCTCCGCCTCCCCCCGAAGAAAACGCCTGATAAAAAAAATAAAGGGCTGGAAGCTCTTTGTTTTACGGAATGATCATGACGAAAATGAGAATAAACGGCTGCCGCCCGGCAGACTGGCGGTCCATCATGCAAGAGAAAAAGCGCAGAAAGCGGCGCCAAAAGTTAAGAGCGGAACGATCGTGGCTGCAGATACGATAGTTGTCTGCGCCGGAAAGATACTGGGGAAACCCAAGAATAAGAAAGATGCTGCAAGGATGCTGAGGGTGATAAGCAATAAGGTGGTGCGGGTAATTACGGGGATTGCGGTGATGAGGATTGATAGGGGCATGCATCTGCCTTGCCGGACGGGACAAGAAACCACCCTTGTTAAGATCAAAAAATTGTCCAAAGATGAGATAGATGCATATGTTAAGACCAGGGAGCCCCTGGATAAGGCTGGGGCTTTTGCCATCCAGGGCAGGGGAGCTTTCCTGGTGGAGCGGATAAAGGGTGACTATGATAATGTGGTGGGGCTGCCGATCAAAAAGTTGAAATCGATATTGGAGGGGCAGGCGGCCGCCTGCCCGTACGAAAAGAATGCCAAAAATGTATGATCTCATAATCGTGGGGGCAGGTCCCGCCGGAATGATGGCTGCAATAAGGGCCTCGGAGCGCGGGCTCAAGGTCCTGATCCTGGAAAAGAATTCCTCTGCGGGGAAGAAACTTCTCATCTGCGGCAACGGCCGGTGCAATGTGACCAATGCGGAAAAGGACCCCGCGGCTTTCTGCTTTAATTACATGAAGAACCCGAAGTTCATGATCAGCATGCTGCACAATTATTCGAACCTGGAAGTGATGGAGTTCTTTGAGTCGGCAGGAGTGGCTCTCAAAGTCGAGCCCGGTTTAAAAGTGTTCCCCAAAAGCAATAAGGCAAGGGATTTTCTTGACGCGCTTCTTAAGAGGCTTATAAAGCTTAAGGTGGACATCATTTATGAAGCGCCTGTCGAGGAGTTGCTCACCAGCCCTCACCCCCAACCCCTCTCCCAACCCCTCGACTACGCTCGGGGCAAGAGGGAGAGGGGAGCAGTCATCCGGGGTGTCAAGACCCCCAAGGGGGAATTCCTTGCGCCAAATGTCCTTCTCTCGACCGGGGGCAAAACAAAGCAGAGAACAGGTTCAACGGGAGACGGGTTCAGGTTTGCAGAGAGCCTGGGACATAAGATAATCCCTCCAAAGAAAGCGCTGTACCCGTTTGAGGTAAAGGAAGTAGATATCTGCAGGAAACTGAATGGTTTAAGTGTTGAAGCGGAAGTCTTGTTCATCAACCGCACCGGCCTGCTTTTTAAGGACCACGGCCCGATAATGTTCGCGAACTTTGGTCTTACCGGACCAACCATGATAAATGCAGGCCTTAATGTTTCGAACGCGCAGATGAGCGGCTTCAGGGTCTCGATAAATTTCTTCCCAGGTCTTGACGAAAAGAAAGTCGATGAGCTTTTGGTCGGTAATTTTGCGGCCAATCCCAATAAAGATGTTCTGAATTCCCTTTTCCTGCTGCTTCCCAAATCTTTACCGCCTGTGATCCTGGAGCTTTCCGGGATATCCCCGGACATCAAGGTCCACGACCTGACAAAAGAGCAGAGAAAACAAATACTGAAGCAGCTTACCGAGCTTTCATTCACCATCTCAAACTATGTCATTGTCAACAAATCGATCGCTACCGACGGAGGCATAGACCTTAAAGAGATCGATAATAAGACCCTGGAATCAAAAATAGTTAAAGGCCTGTATTTTGCGGGAGAGATACTTGATGTCATCGGAAAAACAGGCGGCTTCAATCTTCAGGCGGCCTGGTCAACGGGCTGGACGGCGGGCAACAGCGTTAGCGGTGGTATAATTAAATAAAATACGGCAAGGAGGAACAATATGTCTACCGATCTTGAAAAGGCCGCAAAGACCTCGATACTTCTGGAAGAAGAAGGATATGCTCTCTATATGAAGGCGGCAAACGCCTCAAAGAACGCTCTGGGAAGTGCCACGCTAAAAGCCATAGCCGATAAAGAGCTTATGCACATTAAGGCAATAGAGAACTTTTATTCCCAGATAACCGGTAAGGACTTTGACAAGGCTGCGGGTGCAGCGGATGCGCAGTGGAGCGAAAGACTTAAGTCCGAAGTCTTAAGCGGTATAAAAGGCTCGCTTGAAAAGAGCGTCGCACCTGATAAGGAGCTTCTGCATGCCTATGAAGTAGGCATGGACCTTGAGAAGAAGGGTTTCGACTTTTATAAAAAGATAGCCGGCGAGACCGAAGAGCCTGCCGCAAAAAAACTGTTCGAATTCCTTGCCAAGGAGGAGAGCATACATTATGACCTCCTTGAGGACACGCATCTTTACCTGTCAAATCCCTCCGAATGGTTCCACAAGGAGGAAAAATGGCTGGTCGAAGGCTGATACCGCGCCCAAGGGACCTGGCGCTTTTACTGACCGCTGTACTTTGTGCCGGCGTTCTCTTTTTTGCTCTCAGCAAGGGCTTCATCAAGAAGAACGACGAAATTAACATCCTTGTCATGGGGATCGACACCGCTTCGGGCTGGAGAGCGAGGTCGGACTCGATCAACCTGCTGCATATAGACTATGCGGAGAGAAGGATCGGCATCCTTGCCATACCAAGGGACACTCTCGTGGACATTCCGGGATACGGGCAGGACAAGATAAACCATGCTCATATGTACGGAGGCCCGGAGCTGTCCTGTCTTACCGTGTCAAATTTTCTCAAGGTCCCCGTCCATTATTACATTGACATCAATTTTCCTCTTTTCATGAACCTTGTCGACAGTATAGGGGGTGTTACTGTCGATGTAGAAAAGCCGCTCTACTACAGCGACAATGCAGGAAGCCTGCATATCAATCTGAGGGCGGGGCCTCAGAAACTGTCAGGTTATCAAGCCATGGGGTA
>JBAZKV010000032.1 GCA_041650635.1 Candidatus Margulisiibacteriota bacterium
ATATCCTTTCAGCATTCGGGTCTTCGCTGCTTGCATGCCATAATTCCCTTACCGGACCGCTTTTATAGCTTGTGATATTATGCTGGCCTGCTATGGTATTCCCGTCGGCCATAAGGGCTGCCAGATGGACATTTTCGAGAGTGGCGGGAATAACATCCTCTTTTACGCCGGCAAGCAGCTTATATAAGGCTATTGCAGTTTCCAGGTCCTGTTCATAAGCATAATAAGCGCCTGTAAGGAACAGATTGCCGATACTGGCGCATCTATAATCGAACATCCTATGCGGAGCTTGCATCGCTTCCACCCGGCGGCAAAAACCTCTTATATGCGTCAAAAAAATATTGTTGAAAGGCCTGGGAGCGTCAGAAGCCATGATGTCGCGGATAAACCCGGCGTCATCGGTTCCTTCAACAATAGACCTGAGTTCCGCACGGGCATCAGAAATAGAATCGTTTGTGAGCCTGTGGTATAACAGCGCCGTTATCTGTGCGTGCCCCGGCGATCCGGGATCAGCAAGGTCTATCAGGCGGCTTCTCAGATCGCCGATAGCCGGGATGTTCCCAAAAAAAAGGCGTATCTGCCTGGTGCTCTTGCCGCTGTCGGCGGTATGGATAACATAGCTGACATTCCGGGTGTTTTTTGCCAGCTCAATCGCCAGAGGTCTGCTGCCTGTGCCGCCTGTTACAAAGGTCATGGGCAGGCTTTTGAAGCCGTTAACGCGGTAATACTTCAGAAGCTCAGTCCCTCTATTTAATACAGTAAGATAATCCCTCATTATTATTGGGCCTCCAGTATAAACCGTAAGATAAACACTCGCAGCAATATGTCGGCATAATGCAGCGGAGATTTCAGTCGGTTTGGAGGATTTTTAGGAAAGTATGGGGACATAGCGGTCCCTGAATTTTACTGGCCGGGGGGGGTCATTCCAATTCGTAGATTATCATGGCGGTGGCAGCCATACCGGCCGTTTCTGTCCTGAGGACCGTTCTACCCAAGGAAACCGGTTTAAAACCATGCGCAACAGCTCCCGCCACTTCCTTTTTGGAAAAACCGCCTTCGGGGCCTATTAGAACAGCAATGCTATTAGTATTAGTATGTTCCTTTAGCACAGATTTCAAGGATATCTGTTTCTCATTCTCCCATGGGATCAATTTAAGATCGAAATCCTTAGAAATACCCCTCGACAAGCTCGGGGCAAGCTCTAGAAATTCATCGAAATTCAGGACAGGAGACACTTCCGGTATTATTGCTCGGCCGCATTGCTGGGCGGCTTCTTTGGATATCTTTCTCCACCTCTCAAGTTTTTCTCCTCTGGCTACGGTCCTTTCGGTGGTAATAGGGATTATTTTATGAACGCCAAGTTCAACGGACTTTTGTATTATGAGGTCCATCTTTGAGGCCTTTGGCAGGGCCTGTACCAGAGTGATCTTGACAGACGGTTCGGTATCGGTTTTTTTGGAGGATAAGATCCTGGCAGAGACGCAGTCTTTGCCAAAGGATTCGATGGAGCAAAGATATTCCATCCCTTGTCCGTCAAAACAAACAAGTTCGTCTTGCGCCTTAAGCCTTAAGACATTCTTTATATGATTAACATCGTGGCCTGAGACCGTTATGATATCTTTATCGATGGATCCGGGCAGCACAAAAAACCGGTTCATTTTGCGCCTTTGATCTTCTTAAGCAGTTGTGCCTGCTCTTTTGAAAGCCTGGTGGGGATCTCTACCTGCACCTCAACGAACAGGTCTCCTCTTCCGTGGCCGTAGAGTTTATTGATGCCTTTGCCTTTTATCCTGAACACGGTGTTGGGCTGGGTGCCTGCCGGTATCTTCAGTTCCACATCCTGTCCAAAAACATTAATATGCGCGGTATCGCCGAGGGCTGCGCTAACAAAATCTATTTTGTCGGTGGTATAAAGATTGTCCCCGTCCCGGCGCAGCATAGGATGAGGTTTAACATCGATAAAGACATAAAGGTCTCCATAACCTCCGCCCCTTATGCCTGCATCCCCAAAGCCGGAGACCTTTAATCTGTATCCGGCGTCTATTCCCGCGGGAACTGTTACCTTTGCCTTGTCTTTTGTCCTTATCCTTCCCGAGCCTTTGCATGTTTTGCACGGGTTTTCAATTATTTCTCCGTAGCCGGAACATTTGTCGCATACCACGATCTGGGAAAAGCTTCCCAGGATCGTTCTTTGGGCCCTGGTGACCTGGCCGGACCCCCCGCACTGGGGGCATTTTTTGACCGCCGTAAACCCTTCGGCTCCGCTGCCCTTGCATTTGCCGCAGACCTTGAGCCTTTCTATCTCCACTTCCCTTTCAAGGCCGTTGTGGGCTTCTTCAAGCGTGAGCTCAAGGTCATATCTTAAATCATTGCCGGGTTCCGGGCCTCTTTTGCGACTGGCGCCCTGCCTTCCCCCAAAAAAGGATTCGAACATATCTCCGAACGGCGAAGAAGATGTAAAGTCACGCAAAATATCCTCAAGGTCGGGGAAGCCGGAAGCGTTAAACCCTCCTGCGGGGCCCGCGGTCCCGTAAGTGTCGTACATCTGTTTTTTTCTGGGGTCGCTCAAAACCTGATAGGCTTCGTTGATCTCTTTGAATTTTTTTGTTGCATCGGGTTCTTTGCAGACATCGGGATGGTATTTTCTTGCAAGCGACCTGAAGGCTTTCTTTATTTCATCAGGAGAAGAAGGTTTTGATATTCCAAGGGATCCGTAATAATCTTTGTTAGCCATAATTTAATTATATAACAAAAGGACGGGGGCGGGAAAAATCAGCAGGGGCGCATTGCGGTGCGCCCCTGCAGGTATTGCAAGAAACCTTGATTATTTCTGATCCGATTCCTTCCAGTCGGCGTTTATAGTCTTGTCATCCCCGGGATTTTGCGAAGGTCCGCTTGCCCCTGCATCTCCTTGGCCCTGGGACTGCTCTCCTTGAGGCGGCTGCTGGGCCTTGTAGACCTGAGAGGACATTTCATAAACCTCTTTCTGAAGCGCTTCAAGGTCCTGTTTGATCTTGGCAGTGTCAGTGCCGGCAAGCGATTTTTTCAGCTCCTCTATCCCTTTTTGGACCTTTTCTTTGGTTTGGGCATCTATTTTGTCGCCCATATCCTTCAAAGTTTTTTCCGCCGTGTAGGCAAGGTTGTCGGCTTGGTTCCTAATCTCTACCTCTTCTTTTTTCTTCTTGTCATCGGATTCGTGCAGTTCCGCCTCTTTTTTCATCTTATCTATATCATCCTTTGTAAGCCCCGAAGAAGCGGTGATGGAGATCTTTTGCACTTTCCCCGTACCCTTGTCCTTTGCGCTTACATGAAGGATGCCGTTGGCGTCAATGTCAAAGGTGACCTCTATCTGTGGAATACCTCTCGGCGCCGGGGGGATGCCTTCCAGATGGAATCTCCCAAGTGTCCTGTTGTCAGAAGCCATCTGTCTCTCTCCCTGAAGCACATGGACTTCTACGCTGGTCTGTCCGTCGCCCGCGGTAGAAAATACCTCGCTCTTTGAAGTCGGGATCGTGGTGTTCCTTTCTATCAGCCTGGTCATTACGCCTCCCAGGGTCTCTATCCCCAACGAAAGAGGGGTAACATCAAGCAGGACCATCTCCTTTACCTCTCCGGTAAGCACTCCGCCCTGGATGGCGGCTCCAATGGCCACTACCTCGTCAGGATTGACGGTCTTGTTGGGTTCCTTGCCAAAGAGGCTTTTGACCACTTCCTGGACTTTTGGCATCCTTGTCTGCCCGCCTACCAGGATCACTTCGTTTATGTCAGAGGCTCCCAGTTTGGCATCGGAAAGAGCGTTCTTTACCGGGCCCAGGGTCCTCTGTATCAGGTCGTCCACCAGCTGTTCCAGCTTTGAGCGCGATAGTTTTATGACCAGGTGTTTGGGCCCCGAGGCATCTGCAGTTATGAAGGGCAGATTTATCTCGGCCTCCATTACGGTTGACAGCTCGCATTTTGCTTTTTCGGAGGCGTCGCGGAGCCTCTGCAAGGCCATCCTGTCGTTCTTAAGGTCTATGCCGTTCTCTTTCTTGAACTCGTCAACAAGCCAATTGACTATCTTTTCATCAAAGTTATCGCCTCCGAGGTGGGTGTCCCCGTTCGTTGATTTTACCTCAAAGACGCCGTCGCCTATCTCAAGGATGGAAATGTCAAAGGTGCCTCCGCCCAGATCGTATACTGCGATCTTTTCCGCATGTTTTTTGTCAAGACCGTAGGCAAGCGCTGCGGCCGTGGGCTCGTTGATTATCCTGACAACTTCCAGCCCGGCTATGGCGCCGGCATCTTTTGTTGCCTGCCTCTGGCTGTCGTTAAAGTACGCAGGGACCGTGATAACTGCCTTTGACACCTTCTCTCCGAGGTAAGCTTCGGCATCCTGTTTGATCTTTTGCAGGACCATTGCCGAGATCTCCGGCGGCGTATAGGTCTTGCCTCTTATGCTGACCCCGGCGCCTCCCGCTTTGTCCTCCGTAACTTTGTAGGGGACCAGCCTCATCTCTTCCCCGACCTCTGTTACTCTCCTTCCCATGAACCTTTTTATGGAATAGACGGTGTTTTCCGGATTTGTTATCGCCTGTCTTTTGGCTATGCGGCCCACGACCCTTTCGTTGTCCTTGGGAAAAGCCACCACCGAGGGAACTATTCTTTCCCCTTCCGAACTCGGGATAACGGTGGGTTCTCCTCCTATTACCACCGCGCAGCAGCTGTTGGTTGTTCCCAGATCGATCCCTATGATTTTGGACATTTTTTGTTCCCCTTTCTAATGGATTTGTCGCGTCCGGACGGGCGCATGTCCTGCGCCCCTACGGATTTTTTGAAACGATCACCATCGACGGCCTGATCAATTTACCCCTGAATGTGTATCCCTTCTGCATTTCTTCCGCCACTGTCCCGTCATCAAGACCTTCGACAGCTTTTGTTATTACGGCCTCATGAAAATTGGGGTCAAAGGGCTTTCCGACGCATTCTATGGGGCAGACCCCTATCTTTTGCAGCACATCCTCCAGCTGTTTTTTTATAAGCGCAAATCCCTTGAAGAATTCTTCGCCGACTTTTTCCCTGCCGCATCCGGAAGCATGGTCCATTGCCCGCTCAAAATTGTCCAGTATCGGCAACAGGGCTATTATGAGCGCCTCATTGCTGAAAAAGACGATCTCTTCTTTTTCCGCGGCAGCCCTTTTCTTAAAGTTGTCAAAATCCGCCATAAGGCGCAGCAGCTGGTTCTTGAGCTCTTCTATCTTTGCGTCCTTTTCGTCGGGGCATTCGGCTTTTTCAGCCTTGTCTTTGTCCATCTTGTTATTTCCTCCGATGATCTTCATTTTAGAGTATCTCCGTAAGCAGCCTTGAGAACAGGTCCAGAGCGGAAGACACCTTTTCATAATGCATCCTTGTGGGGCCGATCACGCAAAGAATGCCGCTGTCGCCGAATTTTTTTGCAATGACGGAGCACTCCCTCAAAGCCTTGCAGTTATTTTCGGTCCCGATCCTGATAGGGGAGGGGTCCTCTCCGACATAATTGTCAAGGATCTCTGTTATCAGCGGATGGTTCTCTATCGTCTCCACTACAGAGCAGACCTTTTGAGGGGAAGAAAACTCCGGCTGTTTCAGCATTTTTGAGATTCCCCCGGCATGAAGGCTCTTGCGCTTGCCGCAGGAAACCGCCACGGAAGCGTTGTCGCACATAAAGGAAAGCAGCTCTACCGTTTCGTTAAGTATCTCTTCCTCGAGGCGTTCAATGCTTTCCAGTTTATCCTTGATGGACCTGACCGTTCTCTGGGGCAGCTCGGGGTTCTGCATAAGGTTGTCCACAAAAAACCTGTAACCTTTGTCCGACGGGACCCTCCCGGCGGAAGTGTGTGGTTTTCTTATGTAGCCCTTTTTCTCAAGGTCCGCCATGTCAAAGCGTATGGTGGCGGGGCTGGCATCCACCCTGTGCTTTTTGACGACGGCGCTGGAGCCGATGGGCTCGGCCGAATTTATATAGTCCTCGATGATTATTTCAAGGACCTTTCTTTTTCTGTCGTCCAGGAACTCTATGTTCATTTTAGCACTCCGGCCCCTCAAGTGCTAATTATAGCAACGCCGTTTTTTGTTGTCAAGAATAATGTATCTGATAGCGCTGAAATCCGTAAGGCAGGAAAACGATGAACAAACATGAGCGTTGTACAGGCTTTAAGATATTTTGATAGTATGCGGAGTTTTGCTTCTTTGCCCGTGACAGACGGGCAGGCAGTAAAGCTGCGCAGATATTTTTCCTTGGAGGCAGGACCTTATCTTGCAAAAAGGGCCCAAACGCAAAATAGCAGATTGTTTGATCTGCATGTACATACTGATTACTCCGACGGACAGCTGGATGCTTTAAGCGTTTTTAGGCTGGCGCTTTCAAAGGGCGTGGGCTCTTTGGCCTTGACCGACCATAATGTGGTCGGAAATGTCCTGGCGGACATGAGGTCGGCCTGGGGTGAAGGAATTGATCATACTTTTGCCTCTTCCGAATTGGCGCTGTATACTCCTTTGGGCGAGACCCATTTTAAGCTCTATTTTGACCCTTTTAGAACAGCGGAATTTGTTCCTTTGATACATAGGACCAAAGAAGAAGCCCGCTCAGCTCTTTTTTTACAGATAGAAAGCCTTAAAACCCTTTCATCTGATCAGGGTTTGTCAAAATATGACAGGGAAGCCCTTGACTCCTTTTATGCTTATCTTGGCTGCCGCGGGATACAAAAAGGGGAGATCCTCGGGTGCTTTAAGAAATGCGCCGATGGCCTGTCCCGGATCCCGCAGAGCCGAATGCAGGCACTGACAGTTCTGATGTGTAAGATCGAGAATCCGGCGGAAGCCCTTGGAGATGAAAGCATTGCAGTATTAGACCCGAGAGACTCCGGCAGCAGTGATTACAGGATCATCAGAAAATTCCTGCAGCAGGTCTTAGCACCTTCGAAGGAGCTGCTTGCTCAGGGCATCACGCCGGCGCACCTCTGCCTTGAAGAACTGTCTCAGATGGGAGGGCTTTTGGTCTTTGCGCACCCAGGCAGGTACGAGCGCGACGGATTTTCGAGAAAACTGGTCTCCATGGTCGCAGCAGAGCTGGCAGCCAGAAACGTGCTTTACGGACTTGAAACCTCTTATACTTCTTACGATCCCGGGACCGCAGGTTTTTATACAGGCCTGGCGCAGGAACTTGGGCTGGAGCAAGACGGCGGTTCTGATTTCCACACTATGAAAGTAACGGACTCCGACGGAGAATTGGGCAGGGGAGACACCCGCAGGTACGGGGAAAAAGGCAATGTTCATGTTGAGCCCTCGGTGGCCGAAAAGATAAGGCGCAGGCTGGCATTTCCCCTGCTGCAGGACGCAAAGGCTTTTGCTTTAGAAGATCCTGCCGAAGCCCGTTTGCGCCTTTCCCGGTCACTTACGATAGATCCTTATCTGTTTTTAGATGAAAGCCTCAATGTAAAAGGGCTGCTTTTGCATCTTTTGGGCCGGGGGGGACAGGGCTGATATCAAACAAACTCTTCAAAGACCTTGTTGGCAAGGTAGAGGCCGTTTTCGGAAAGCTTTAATCTGCCTTTTAGTATCTCAATTAAGCCCAGGGCCGATAATTTTTCCAGTTCTTTCCCGTACAGGTCTTCCAGCGAGGCCCCGAACCTCTTTTTGAAGCCATCCAGATCAAGCCCTTCTAGAAGCCGCAGGTTCATGAGGATGGTTTCGGTTATCTCGGTTTTTGAAGCGCCTCCGCCGCCCATGGGGGTGGATTCGGAGCTCATTAGAAGAGCCGCGGCACCGCCGCGGCTGTACAAATCTCTATTCAAATATTCCTGTGTATCCTTTGGATTCTCCCGTCTTTTTCCCCCCATATGCGATGCGGCGGAGGCGCCTATGCCGATATAATCTCCGTTCTTCCAATAGTTCATATTGTGTTTGCATTCAAATCCGGGTTTTGCGAAATTCGAGATCTCATAATGATGATAGCCGCGGGATTTGAGCAGATCGATGGTGTGTTTATACATTTCAAATTGCGTGTCATCGTTTGGAAGAGACGCCCCACCGGGGCGTCTGTACATCGGATCATTTTTATCCCCCGAATATATTTTATGAAATGGTGTTCCTTCCTCGATCTGAAGGCCATAGCAGGAAAGGTGTTCTGGCCCAAGCTCAAGCGCCTGGTCCAGGGTCCTCTGCCATGAGCCCAGGGTCTGTTGCGGTATCCCGAACATCAGGTCAAGATTAATGTTGTTAAAGCCGGCTTCTCTGGCAATTGAAAAAGCTTGAATTATCCTCCCTCTGTCATGTATCCGCCCCAGAGCTCTCAATTCATCGTTGTTAAACGATTGCGCGCCGATCGAAAGGCGGTTTGCGCCGTATTGCCGCAATAATTTCAATTTATCAAGGGTCATAGAATCCGGGTTCCCTTCTATCGTGAATTCTATATGTTGGGGCCCCGATCCGATCGGGGTCCGTACGATACCCATCAATTTTCGCAATTGTTCCGTGTCCAATATCGTCGGGGTGCCGCCGCCGATGAATATTGTGGATGGGACAAATCCGGGATATGATCGCAATTCATTATTGATCGCAATTAAATAATCGTGTAGGGGCTGGACTTCGGCGAGCTCAGTCGAGCCGCGGCCGCCAGCCCCTACATTATCATCGGCGGCGTCATCGATCGGGACAGAGGCAAAATCGCAATAATCGCATTTTTTTCTGCAAAAGGGGATATGGATATAGAGGCCGGCCATTCTTTAGGAGTTGATGTAGGTCATAAGGCCGCCGAGCAGGGAGAACTGCGCGACAATGAAAACGGATTCAGCATTTCCAAGAGGTATGCCGACAAGCCTGGCCCCCGCAAGAAGCGCCATGCCCAGCGCCAGTCCGGCGCCGGCACCGGCCATGCCCCCGGCTTTAAAGGCGTGCCTTTTTGCCGGTTCTTTTGTCAATGACCTTGGGTCAGGGACTTCAAGCTCCGCAGCGTTCTTCAGAGCTTTTTTGCCCTGTCCTACAAGCCCTTCTTCATCATTTACGGCCATAAAAAAACCTCTCTTGTATAAGGATATCGCAATATTTATAGCAGGATTTCATCCTATCTTCAAGATGGAAAGGAAGGCTTCCTGGGGCACATCAACTCTTCCCACTCTTTTCATCCTTTTCTTCCCTTCCTTCTGTTTTTCAAGCAGTTTGCGTTTTCTGGTGATATCCCCGCCGTAGCATTTTGCTATCACATCTTTTCTCATAGCTTTGACCGTTTCTCTGGCTATCACCTTGCTGCCTATGGCTGCCTGTATGGGGACCTCGAACTGCTGGCGGGGGATCACATCTTTTAGTTTTTCGGCAAGCTTTTTGCCTCTGTAATACGCATTTTCCCTCGGGACTATGGTGGAGAGGGCATCCACCCGTTCTTCATTTAACAATATGTCGAGGCGCACAAGGTCGCTCACTCTGTATTCTATAAAATCATAGTCCATCGAAGCGTATCCCTGCGAAACCGACTTAAGCCGGTCGTAGAACTCGATTATTATTTCGGCAAGAGGGAATTCGTAGGTCAGCATCACATGGCTTGTGTCAAGATATTCCATGTTGACAAAGGAGCCGCGCTTTTCGCTGGAAAGGGTCATGATCCCGCCGACATACCTGTCGGGGCACAGCAGGGTGACTTTGTAATAGGGCTCTTCAAGGGAATCCAGCAGGGAAGGGTCCGGCAGCTTGGACGGGCTGTCGATGAATACAGGGGGCTTGTTCTTGGAATTGACCTTGTAGACCACATTCGGAGCCGTTGCTATAAGGGAAAGGCCGTACTCCCTTTCCAGGCGCTCCTGGATTATCTCAAAATGCAGCATCCCGAGAAAACCGCAGCGGAAACCAAACCCGAGAGCCGTAGAATTTTCCGGTTCAAAGAACAGAGAAGCGTCGTTAAGCGACAATTTTTCCAGCGCGTCCTTTAGCTGCCCGTATTCTTCCCCGTTGACGGGATAGAGCCCGCAAAAGACCATGGGTTTTGCCTGCTTGTAGCCGGGGAGAGGTTCTTTGGACGCTTCTTTTGAATGGGTTATGGTGTCCCCGACATGGGCGTCGCGCACATCTTTTATGTTTGCGATAATATAACCTACCTCTCCCGCAAAAAGGCTGTCTTTTGGCACAAGATCAAGCTTGAATATGCCTACCTCAAGCACCTCGAACTCTGTACAGGAGCCCATCATCAGTATCTTTTCTCCGGCCTTGAGACAGCCGTCCTTTACCCTTACATAAACTATCACTCCGCGGTAGGCATCATAATGCGAATCAAAGATCAAGGCTCTAAGCCTGTCGCTGCTGTTCTCTTTTGGGGACGGGACCCTTGCGATGACGGACCTCAGCACCTCTTCTATGCCGATGCCGCTCTTGGCGCTGGCCAGTACCATCTCTTTTTCGTCAAATCCGAACAGATTTGACAGTTCTTTGGCGACCATTCCGGGATCGGCGGAGGGAAGGTCCACCTTGTTTATAACAGGGATGATCTTAAGCTTATTAGACCTTGCCAGAAAGGCGTTGGCAAGGGTCTGGGCCTCAACTCCCTGGGCTGCATCCACCACCAAAAGAGCTCCTTCGCAGGCCGCAAGGGCCCTTGACACTTCATAGCCAAAATCTACATGCCCCGGAGTATCGATCAGGTTAAGCACATATCCGTCGTAGTCTATCCTAATGGCTTTTGCCTTTATGGATATGCCTCTTTCCCTTTCAAGGTCCATGCTGTCAAGGACCTGGTCTTTCATGTCCCTTTTTTCGACAGTGCCCGTAAATTCCAGGATCCTGTCGGCCAGAGTGGATTTACCGTGGTCTATATGGGCTATGATAGAAAAATTGCGTATGTTGCTTTGCTGCGGCATAGTTCAATTATACAGAAATACCGGAAGGAGGGGTAAAGCCTTTACGGCACCAGGTCCGCGGCGTCAACTCCGGGCACTTTTGAGCTCAGCGTGGATAGGAAGTTTTCTATGGACCTTTCCGTGACCCCCTTCAGGAACCTTGCGTATATGTCGACCACGAACTCTCCTTCAATTGGTTCAGGAGCAGAAATCGAAGAGATCAGACAATCGCGTTTGAGGAATTCCCTGAAGATATCGCTTATCATGCCTGTTCTGTCATGTTTTGACGAGATCCTTATCCTGATCTCTTTTTGATATGAGGATGATCCTCTGCCCTCGGCAACTGGAAGCGCAGAAGTTCTTTGCAGTTCACATTCTATCCTGTCAAAGAAGGCGTCAGCCCTGTCCCCGATAGAGGCTGTAAAGGTAGTGCTCCTTCTGTCGCTGCTTATGTTTGCCCGATCAAGGTTCGCGTTCATTCCGGCAATTATTGATAGGATGCATCTCGTAATGCCGGAGGACCTGTCGTATACAAAAGTTACTTCCCTGCTGTCCCTGTTGGTTATCAGTGTTATCATAAGCTGTTCAATGGCTGTTTCAAACCCTTCGGGCGCCGAACCCTTTGCCCCGATGACAGCGGCCATACTCTCAAAGGTGTCAAACCCGAACCTCCTCGCAAGTATGGTTTCCGGGATCACCGAACTGACAGTTAAGCTGCCCGAAAGCAGGGAGCCGGGGACTCTGCCGGTCTGGCGCTTGCGTACTGCTTCAAAGGCGCTGTCGTAAATGGAGAGTCCTTTTTTCTTTGCGGTTTCAAGATCGCTAACGCCCAGATCACGGCTTAGCTTTGCTGCATCCAAGGCTGACAAAGCCGCCTGCGAGGCGATACCCTGTTCCACCTTCGGGGAGGAAAGCCCGGGTTTACCCCCCATTATCGGACGTACCATATCGCCATTTTCGATAGGAGAGTAAGGATGGATCGTCCTTGCAGTTCCCGACAGTTGATCAAATCTCTGGGCATTCTGACAGTTGAAAGGCCTTTCTATGCCTGCTGCAACCAGCAGGTCAATTACCGAAGCCCTGTCCCTTCCGGGCAGGAGTTCTATCCTGAAAGGCCCGGTTATGTCTGATCGGTCTATAGGCGCCAGTCCATTGAACAGGAAGCCGTATGTTACCGAGTCCTCTCTTGTCTGCCGCAGCATTCTTCTGAACCTTGTCAGAGGATCGGCTGTTTGGATAGCGGAGCTGTCCGTTCCTTCCCCAAGCTTGTAGTGCAGGTGCGATGCGCCTCCGAGTTCCGCGAATCTGTGCATTCCAGCAGTTCTGAACTGGACCTCAAAGTTCAATCCTTTATCTGTAGTATAAGTGCATTGAAGCGCCTGGTAGCCGTTATCAGGTCTTGGCTTTGTGACATAATCCCTGTATCTGTCCAATCTCTCTTCCCATCCCAGTTCCAACGCAATTTGAACGAATGCCTGTTTGTAATCGAACAGGGCGCTGATAGCGGATCCGTACTCCGCGAGAGCTCTTTCCTTTTCTTCTTCAGGCAGGTTGGAATTTTCGATCTCTCCGAGCCGGTATATGTTGTCTATTTCATAATGGGTATTAAGTACCACTCTTGCCCCTATTATATCGGCGATTTCCCTGGATCTTCTGATCTTGTTATAGGCGCTGGCGACAGATTTCATTCTTGAAGAAACAGATATTCCCATGTCGGGCTGATCCGGGTAAAGGGTCAAAACCCTTTGCGGCAGCGAATGTTCAAGGACAGACACAAGGTACTTTTGGAAAGACAGCCTTTCGGAATAGGATGAGGACATATCCAGGATCGATACCATCTGAGCGTAAGATCCGGGGTCAATAATAGAAAAGGAAAGGTCTGTCATCTCCTGTGCCAGTCCTTCCATTCCGAGCTTCATTAGAAAATGCGCTGTTGAGGCGGCTATCTGGGCTTCGACGACCGGGTTTTCCATAAGATCCATTCCCCCCGATGTCTGAAGCCTTAGTCTGGCCAGCTGGTGTGCAGCTCTCAGCATATGCGCGTTGAACAAAACGCGGGGTTCTGATGCCATTGTTGACGAAAAACGGTCCCAACCCAAAATAAAATCCTGATAATTTCTGGGCGTGGAAGGGTCCGCTTTTGTCGGCTGAGGAAGGTTCATCAGGTAATTAAAGGCCTTCATTACCGGTATCGTTCTTGTAAATCCGGCGGGATAGCGTCCCTGCTCGGGCATAAAATGACAGAGACCGGCGGCAACAACATAAGGGGGCATTCCGTTAAGCGCGAGGATATTGGCTGTTTCAATAAGCTGGGGACCCATAACCTCTCTGGTTCCGGACCCGAACGAACTCAGGCCTCTTTCCATAAGCCAGCCGGCGGACCTTACAACAGTAGCCCCTCTATAGCCGAACGCTGTGCAGGTGTCCGACAACTGCTTTATTGGGGCGGACATATTGAGTCCAGTTGCCGGGTTGGAGCCGGATTCCAGGACCATGATCACCCTCCTAATATATGTCGCGAAAACCAAAGATCAATTTCACTTGACGCGATTTTCGTAAACCTTTACAATGCTATATATAAAAGACATGAAAATAATCCTTGCGGCCATTTTTGTGTGCGCTCTTATTTTTGTTTCAATGCCCTGCGCGCGGGCTTCTTCCATGGCAGATCCGTCCAGGATAGGCGTTGGGGCAAGGCCTCTTTCCATGGGACGCGCCTACACGGGGCTTGCCGATGACATTTCTTCCATCTTTCTCAATCCTTCGGGCATAGCTTCTATGGAAGGATTAAGCCTCACTTCGATGAGGGCGACGCTGATAAATGAGGTCAATTATACCGTTCTGGGCGCGGCCATTCCCCTGCCGCTGGGTTCTGCAGGACTGGGGTATATCAATTCCTCGGTAACCTCCATACCTCTTACCAGATGGGTGGACAACTCCGGAGTACAAAGACCGGAGGTGTACGGTTCAAGCGATTACAGTTCCAATCTTTTCCTTGTTTCATATGCTGTTCCGGCGGAAAGGCTTCTTAGGCAGGAGAGGTTAATGAACCTGGACATCGGCGCCACTCTTAAGCTGTTTTCACAGGGTTTTTCCTCATCTGTTCCGGGGACCATGGATGGGAGTTCCGGCTCGGGGCTTGACCTCGATCTTGG
>JBAZKV010000033.1 GCA_041650635.1 Candidatus Margulisiibacteriota bacterium
AGGCGGCAAGAGCGGCCGCCATGGCAGTTGCAACCCCTATCTCTCCCTGGCAGCCCACCTCGGCACCTGCAAGACTGGCGTTCTGCTTGCAGATAAAACCTATGAGAGCCGCCGCCAGCATGGCCTCTCTTATCTTTTTCCTAGGCACTTTAAAATGATAGTGTGCAGCGTAAAGCGCCGCAGGTATCACTCCTGCCGAACCAAGAGTGGGAGCCGTCACAACTTTGTGGTAAGAAGCATTCTCTTCAGCCGCCGCTATTGCATATGAGCTTAACAGGGCTATGAACCTGCCGGGAAGATGCTCCGGAGCATTATGCCGGCCATAAAGCGATTTTGCTTTTTTTTGAAGCCCTATCGGCCCGTCAAGCACACCCTCGCTCTTTAAGCCCCGTTCAACGCTGTCAAGCATTACATCGATAATGGTATCCAGCTTCTTTTCTATCTCTTCCTTATTCAACCCCGCTACAGCCTGCTCGTTCTCGAGCATTACGGCGGCAAGGCCCTTTTTTTTCTCCTCGCAAAGGGCAATGAATTCCTTCATATTGGAGTATTTGTGGACGGGACCGGCGCCTCCTGCATGCGGCTGCCCCTTCCATTTGATAAAGCCGCCGCCTGTTGAATAATACTCTTTTTCAAAGACCGGCTTTCCTTTTGAAAGGAGTTTAAAAACAAGCGTGTTCTGGAAAGGAAAAGAATGTTCTACCGCGTCAAAAATGATGTCTTTTGGAGTAAAGTTAACCTGGGACTGCCCTATTTTCATGGCATAGGTCTTGTCCCCGGCTTTTCTGAGTTTTTCTATTATATCCGGGTCGCAGGTATCCGGAGCCTGCCCTATAAGGCCCGCGGTCGCAGCAAAATCGGTGGCATGCCCCTTTCCCGTGGCGCTTAAAGAGCCGAACAGATGGACCTCAAGCTTATCGACCGAGGATGCTGCTTCTTTAGGCAGTTCCTGGATGCTTTTTACAAAGTCCGCAGCCGCCCTCATCGGGGCTATCGTGTGCGAACTGGACGGGCCGGGGCCTATCTTGAACAGTTCAAAAATAGAGAGGCTTATCGGTTCTTTCATAGTTTCCTCACATCAGGTTTATTATAATGCTGCCCATAACGGTAAGGAACACATTGGCAAAAGCAAAAGGAGCGGCAAAGCCAAGCGACATCACCTTGCTCTGGGCATCCTCCTGGAGAGCAGCAAGCGCCGGAGGAATAACGCGCGAGCCCATAAGCCCTCCCAAAAGCAGGACGGGGTTCATCTTGAGAATGTACCTGCCGAACACCACGCCAAGAAGTATGGGAACTATCGCAAGCACGATCCCCGACAAAAAAACCGAAAGGCCGTTGGCCGCAATGGCAGCCAAAGCCTGCTTTCCGCTGGTTAGCCCTATACAGGCCACAAAAAGCGTAAGGCCAAGGTCAGATAGCAGCCACTGCGCCGCGTCCGGCATCTGGCCAAAGGTGGGATGCTTGCTCCGTAACCAACCCGCAAACAGGCCCGCGACAAGAACACCGCCTCCCACCCCCAAAGTAATTGGGATACCGGCCAGGGGAAGGACAAGAGAGCCGATCAAAGTCCCCAGCACGCAGCCTGCTCCTACCATTACCAGATCGGTCACGGGAGTGTGCCTCATGGCATATCCTATCTTTTCTACAGCCCTGTCCACTGCTTCTTTTGTCCCCACTATCTGCACAATGTCGGAATTGTTTATTACAGTATCCCTTGTAATTGGAAGTTCCATGCCCTGTCTGGTCATCCTTACAAGAAAAACCCCCCTAACGAAAGGCTCTTTGGCTATTTCTCCAAGCGTTCTGCCTATCACTCCGGGATCAAGGACGCAGACCTCAAGTATCTCCCCTACTATTTCCGCCATGGAGGAAGTTTCAACCTCTTTGCCTATCAACGCCCCAACCCCGCAGAGCGCTGCCCGTCCTCCCGCCACCAGAAGTGTATCTGAGACTTCTATTCTTGTATCGGGCAAGGCATCCATCAGTGCGGTACCCCTTTTTATCTTGTCTATTTCGGCCCTCTCCGGAAACCCCGCTTCCGCCTCCGCCACTGTGCGGCCCGCAAGGTCCTTATTTTCCACTCGGTAAGCCCGCAGGCCTGCTATCCTGGACCAGGAAAAAAGGTCCGGATCGCTGCCCGGCCCCGATGAGGCCCCCATTTTTTCTTCCAGCGCCTTTGCCTCTTTTTTGAGGTTGACACCCATCATTCCGGGAAGCAGCTTGAACAAAAGAATGACACCAACGGTTCCAAAAAGATAAGTAATGGCATACGATACCGCTATGTTGTTGTCCAGGTTCTGTTTTTCGCTCTCGCTTACTGAAAGGTGTTCCACTGCCCCGGTTGCCGTTCCTATGACCGCGGACTGGGTCATGGCTCCCGCGAACAAACCGGCCGTGGTACCTTTGTCATAGTGCAGCGCCTTGCCCAGCACAACAGCTGTCCCAAGTCCGGCAAGCGCCACAAAAAGCGCCAGCAGAAGGTAATTAAGTCCTTCCTTTTTTAAACTGCCAAAGAACTGCGGCCCCACTTGGTAGCCTATGCAAAAAGCGAACAGGGAAAAAGCTATGTCCTTAAGTATTGCAGGAACGCCGGAGGAGAACTGGCCCAGGACCATGGCAATAAGAAGGACCGAAGCCGTGGCTCCAAGGCTGAACCCTTTGAACTTAAGTTTTCCGACAAGATAGCCGAGAGCAAGGGACAAAAAGACCAGGACCTCGGGACTCTGGCTGACTATCTGGGCAAGTTCTGCGGTCATAGATATGTCCTTTCGGAAAGGTTTTAGAAATTATACAACAAAGGACTTATTAGGTAAATGATTTTATTTGAGGAGAGCATCAAAAAAATCGGCCGTTCTTTTCATGACCAGAGGCCAGGCCTTGATGAACTCATGCGGCTCCCCTTCATATATGTAGAGAGCGCTTTCCTTGCCAAGCCCCTTGAGCCGCTCCTGGAGTTTTTTGGACCAGGACAAAGGAACAGAGTCGTCTTTTGTTCCGTGATGTATCATGACAGGGTCCATGATATTGGACAGGTAGCCTCTGACCGAAAGGGAATCCCAGAAAGCCGGGTTCGAGTCCGGCGTACCGTACCTATCTATTATATTGTGCCTGACGGGACTTGCCCCGTATTTGGCAGGGATCTTTTTTTCTTCCCTGGCCGGCCTTCTTGCTATCCATCTTTCAAAGTTATCGCGGTAGTCTATGCTGGTGGGAGCCATCAGCACATAGGCTTTTACCAGGCCGGGCTTAGAGGCCATCATATTTAGCGCAATGCCCCCTCCCATCGAATGGCCCAGCATTCCGATATTGTCCTTATCAACAAAGTCGAGGGTAGAATTCTTGAGAGCATAGACCGCATTGATAACATCTTCCGTATAACCGGTATAGAGCCGGTATTCGTTGTCCGGATCCTTATCCGAGAAGGCATGGTTGCGGTAATCCGGGTGGAGCACAACATATCCCCTTTTGGCAAGATAGTCCTGTTCGCGCTTTAGCCCTCTGCCGCTGGTATAGACCTTTGTGCTTATATAGCCGTGAGCCGTGATAATAACAGGGAAAGGACCGCTGCCTTTAGGAACGTTCATTATGCCGGAAATGCTCAAGTCGCCGCTTTTGTAAGTTATATAGTAGCGGGTATAATCCTTTTCTTTTGCGAGAGTATGTACGAGCTTAAGCTCTCTGCCGTAATATCGCTTTTGCTGCAGCGCCTTAAGCGAAACATCGGACGGATCAACAGCCGCTGCGCAGCACGAAGCAAAAAAAACCGCAACAAGAATAACTGCCGGTAATTTTGACATGAGAAAATAATAACCTGCCGATGCAATAAGTGTCAATTAAGAGGCCGTTAATGTGCGGACTTATGGCCGTCTTTTTTCTCAAGATATCGCTGATGATATTCTTCTGCCCTAAAAAAGTCCTTTGCCGGAAGTATCTGCGTAACGACGGGACTGTTGTATCTGCGGCTTCTTTCCAGTTTTTCTTTCGATCTTTGCGCTGCTTCCTTTTGCGAAGGAGAATAATAGAAGATCACGGACCTGTATTGATCTCCGACATCCGGGCCCTGTCTGTTCAACTGCGTCGGATCATGTATACTCCAGAAAACATCAAGCAGTTTTTCGTAGGGGATAGTTCCGGGATCAAATTTAACATGCACCACTTCTGCATGGCCCGTATCCCCGCGGCAGACTTCTTCATAAGATGGTTCCGGGACCTGTCCTCCTGCATAACCCGCAGCAGTATCAATAACTCCGGCAAGTTTTCTAAATTCCTCTTCCACATGCCAAAAGCAGCCACCCCCGAAAGCGGCTTCGTCAAACTTGCTTTTACCTGACCGAACAAACATTAGAGCAATACCGTTTATGCAATATCTTTTTCCTGAAGGAGGCGGGCCATCGTCAAACACATGGCCGAGGTGAGAACCGCACCTGGCACAAAGAACTTCGGTTCTCATGCTGCCAAGCAAGAAGTCTTCCTTATATGCTATGTTGAGGTCCGAAACAGGCTCAAAATAGCTGGGCCACCCGGTACCTGAATCAAATTTTGCGTTCGTTGTAAAAAGATCGGTGCCGCACCGAACACATTTATAGATGCCGAGCTCCTTCGATTCTATTAGAAACGGGCAGCTAAAAGACCGCTCGGTAGCTTTTCTTGTTGTTATTTCATACTGCTCTGGCGTCAAGATCTTTTTCCATTCCTCATCTGGTCTGCTAACCCTGTTCACTATAACGACTTTGCCTATCTCAGAGTCAAAGATCTTCATCTTGCCGTTTTCTTTTTTCATAGAAAGCCCTCCCCCAAGAAAAGCCAAGGTCAGCAATGCTGCAATAATACATATTGAGGCCCTCTTAATATCCACCTATAGAACACCTGCACCGGCAGCCCATTACTACAGACATTCTACACCTCAAGGGGTAATCCAACAAATTCTATTTTTCAGAAAGGTTCCCTGCCTGTCATCAGGCAGGTCTGTCCACTTTTTCACAAAAGAAAAGCGGACATTTCTGTTATCTGTTATCTGCAACTTTGATCTCCACATAACTGCTATAATAGAATAATGGACGCTCAAAATAACAATCAGAACTTTTACGGTCTCGGTATCGCCCCAAGGATACTGGACCTTCTGGACAGGCTGAAATTCAAGACCCCTACGCCAATACAGTATAAAGCCATCCCAATGGCCATAGACGGGCAGGATGTTATAGGGGTCGCGCAGACTGGAACGGGAAAGACGCTTGCCTTTGGGATACCGATGGTACAGCGGCTGGCACAGGGAAGCGGAAAAGGCCTGGTGCTGGTGCCGACGAGGGAACTTGCCCTGCAGGTGGAAGAGACCTTAAGAAAGATCGCTGTTCCTTTTGGGATGAAGACGGTCTGCCTAATAGGCGGAGCTTCTATGTACATGCAGGTAAAGGCTCTTAGGATGAACCCCAGGGTGATCATCGCGACCCCGGGGCGCATGCTTGACCACATGAACCAAAGTACGGTCCGGCTGAGGGATGTCAGCGTCATAGTCCTGGACGAAGCCGACCGCATGCTGGACATGGGCTTTGCCCCGCAGATAAACAGGATCCTGCCGCATTTGCCCCAGAACAAGCAGACGATGCTCTTTTCCGCCACCATACCGGCCAACATAATGAAGATAGCCTCTTCCCATATGAAGCTTCCAGTTAGCGTCGAGATCGCCCCTTCGGGAACAGCCGCAAAGAACGTGGTCCAGCAGCTGTTCATAATAAGGAAAGAAGAAAAGATGCCCCTCCTGCTTAAGCTGCTCAACCAGTACCGCGGCACCGTGCTGATCTTTGGCAGGACGAAAAGAGGCGTTTCCAGGATCACCATGGGGCTCAGAGCGCTCGGTATAAACGCCGCCGAGACCCATTCGGACAGGTCTCTGGCTCAGCGCAGACAGGCGCTGGAGGGCTTTAAGAACGGAAAATTCAGGATAATGGTGGCAACTGATATCGCGGCCAGAGGCATAGATGTTAAAGGCATCGAACTGGTGATAAACTATGATCTTCCGGATGATTCTGAAAATTATGTCCACCGCATCGGAAGGACCGGAAGGGCCGGGCACGAAGGAAGGGCAATTTCCTTTGCCACGCCGGACCAGAGAGGCGATGTCCTAAATATCGAAAGAGTGATGAAAAAGAGCCTTCCCATAGCAAAACATCCTGATATCAAAGCTTCGGAATTCTACAGCGCCCCGTCAAGAAGTTTTAGCAGGAGGCCCGTGCGGAGAAAGAGCTACAGGTACTAGAGAACTCGCATTTTTCACAGATATCCGTCCTGTTGACCTTAACAATGTAGTCTTTGCCTCTTATCCCCTTAGCGCCGTCCTTTCTCATCAGTTCTATGCAGGGGGGAGTTTTTGACCTGCAGCCGTGCCTGTTGTCGCAGTTCATGCAAAAGCCCATGTTCAGGACTCCAGGGCTGACATCAACCTGCCGAACCTTGACGGGGCTTCGCATTTAAAATAGTGGGAGACATTGCCGTATTCAAACGCGAGGCTGCAGGCGTGAAGGAAGATCTCGTTCTTTTCCAGTCGGTATTCCCGGGGAAAAGCTTTCTTGTCAAATCCGTAAAAAACATCCCCTATAACGGGATGGCCTATAGAAGACAGATGCGCCCTTATCTGATGGGTCCTGCCGGTCTTTATCTCAACTTCCAGGTAGGCCGCGCCCCTCAGCCTTTTCAGGACTCTGTATATTGAGACCGATCTCTTTGAGCCCTTCTCGGCTGCCTCCGAGGCCACGGTCCTTACCAGAAAACCCTCTTTGACCTTTCTGAGAGGAGTATCTATGGTGCCAAGATCGGACTCAAAGTCACCCTGCGCTATGACAAGGTATTTTTTCTGCACCCCTCCGTCCTTCATTAATTTGCATAGGGCCTTAAAGGCCTGCAGGGTCTTTGCCGTTATAATGAGGCCCGAAGCCCTCTTATCAAGGCGGTGTACAAGCCCAAGGTAAGCAACCCCCGCAAATTCCTTTGACAGCTTAGGATATCTGCCCAGGAGCGCACTGATAAGCGAGTTCTTTTTGTGCAGCCTGTCGGGAGTGGAAGAAAGCCCGGCAGGCTTATTGATGATGAGAAACTCGTCGTTTTCAAACTGCACATCAAGGTCCAGATCCTCGTTGGGAGCAATTAGTATGCTTGAGGCAGGTTTTACAAGGCCCTCTATCTTGTCGTTTTCCTCAAGAGCCCTGTCCGGCCTTACATTGCTGTCATTAACAAGCACATAGCCGGCCTTTATGGATTCTTTGATGTCCTTGCGCTTTAGTCCGGGATATTTTTTCTTCAGGTACTTGTCCAGCCTTGTGCCTTTTGCGGCGGTTTCTGCTGCCAGGGAAAATCTTTTGTTCTTCATTTTGTCCGCAGTTCTAATTCAGGATGAGGATCGGCGTGCCCTCGTCAATATTGGCATAAAGGTATCGTAAAACCCTGTGCTCAACCGCTATGCATCCCCGGGTATTGTCGCTTTTTGTCACTCTGATAAGGCCCGGTTCTCTTCTTTCCATGGTATCGACAGCGGCCCTCATATAGGTAGGGGCCCCGTGGATGCCGTAGGTCCCTCCCAGAGGAGTATCCCAGGGCGGGGTCTGCCGGAGCAGATTGGCCTTCACAATTCTCCTGTAATCAGAAACGCTCAATCTGCTCCCAAGCTCAATGGCCCTGTTTGCTACTGCGACACTGGGCCAGCTGATGCCGAGAAAAAGAGTGTACCGGCTGTTTGGGTTCTTCTGGCAAATGTAGAATTCCCCTTCAGGCGTCTCATTGATGCCCCCGGAGCCTATGGCAATAGGAGCCGGAAATTCTATATTAAAGCCCTTGTAATTAGCTCTCCTGACCGGAATTCCGCCTCGGTTATAAAAGATGAGATGCCTTGACTTGAGACAACAAGAGAGTCCTGCCCGGGATGCTTAAGCGCGAACTCAAGAACTTTTGCATCGAGGCCCGACCCTGCTATCCGCGTGCCATTTCCGGCGGTGAACACCGCTGCCGCTGCTGCCGCAGCAAAAACCACGAATAATGCTACTTTTGGAAGCTTCATATTATAATTATATCCTATTTTCAGAGCAAAGAACGAGGTCGGTCTATCTGTAGCGCCTGTAAACAGCGGCGGAGACCTCGTTTATGACAAGCCGCGCGTCGCGGTCCTTTTTGAAGCCTTTTGTAAAGACCGCCAGCGCGTATGAGCCGCGCGGAGTATAGACAATGGCCGAATCATGAAGCACTCTTTCCAGGTTGCCGGTCTTGTTGGCACACTTAATTTCCCGGGGCAGCATTTTTGGTATGCCGAACCTGTATTTTTGGTCCAGCATAAAGGACAGCATCTGTTTCCTTGATGATTTAGAAAACCCCCTGCCCTTCTGGATCCTTGAGAGAAGCTTGACAGTATCCAACGCTGTGGTGGTGTTTATCCTGGTCCCGGGAGCCTCTGCCAGTGCTGTTTCATCAAGCAGGCGCGTGGAAGTAAGTCCTATGGCCGAGCAATAGCTGTTAATAGCCTTTTTGCCGGCGGTGTTAACGCACAACCTGGTTGCACTGTTATCCGAAAGTGATATCATCAGCCGGCACAGGTTCCAGAGCCTGTAGGTATTGGGCCGCAGCCATTGCAGGACCCCGGCTCCCGGAAGTTTGTCCCTGTTCGTAAACATTACCTTCTTTTCGAGGTCCAGCAAGCCTCTGTCGGCCAGCGAATAGATAGCCGCCATAACGGGAAGCTTTATTATTGAAGCAGCGGGAAAAACCACACTTCCGTTAACGCTTATCCTTCGGCCTGTCCTGATGTCTTCAAAGGCTATACCTATCCGGTATCCCTTTACAGTCCTTGAGCCGTAATTTTTACCGGCTATCACCCTGAGCTCTTTTTCCAGCCCGGCAAACCGGTTCTGCCCAAAAGCAGCACCGGAAACCAGCACAAAAATAATTATCAAAGAGAAGATTCTTTGCACATTTTTATTATAGCAAACAGGTCAAGAGGTCCGGCTCAAGAGGCAAAATTCATTCTGCGGATCTCGGAATAGGCGTCCTTGCCGCCCAAAAAAAGGCAGGTAAGAGGAGCAGTTTTTTTGGCCTCCTGCGACATAAGCCTTGAGAGGTTTTGTATGTCCCACTGCGCGTGGGCATCTTCCCTCAATCTTGAGACATGGTAAAGCTCCCTGGCATTGCAGGAAAAAAGGACCCTTCTTCTGTGCGCGTTGGTTAGGACATAAGGCGCCGCAAGCGGGCTCTCTTTTTGCATCTGCCGGTAGACCTTTTCGGTCTTTTCCGCAACTTCCATAAAAGCCTTTTCCATCCCCGTTTCTTTTATGGAAGGCGGAATGGTCACTCCAAGCTCAGTGTCGTAGTCTTTTGCGATAATTGTGGACATTCTGTGCCGTTTAAGCTGCGCAAAACAAGAAGAAGACAATATGACATCAAAGGTAAAATTGACATTTTCATATTCACGGAGAGTTGTATCATACAATTCCATGTGCCTGCAGGAGGCCTTCACCAGCTCCTTTTTCTCTTCCGCTGACATCTTCTTCATCGCAACCATACAACTGTCATACGGTTCTTTGGATACGGCGTACAGCAGCGACGCCGCCAGAACATCATCAGCATCTTTGGTATGCTCAACCAATGTCACATCATTTGAAGTTTGTGATTGGACATTGGAAATTGGAAATTGGAAATTGGAAATTCGCGTTTTAATATCATCGTATGTTTTAGCATCATAATCATTCGCCTCCGTGAACAATATGATCGACGGAGCTATCTTTTCCACAAGAGCATACATCTGCTCTGCGAGTTCTTTTATTTCGGCCAGTTTTTGCGATTTTGCCCTTCTCAAGAACAATTCCAGGTTGCGCGCGTTCATCGTCAGCCCCAGCTGGGCTTCTGTCGCAAGGGAAGTGATGTACCTTGCGTCCTCCTTTGCCCAGCCTTCCAAAAGGTTCCTGTTCTTTGGGTCGGCGGCAAGGCCCTTGTGCTTTTCAAAGACATATTTCCGGAGTTTTTCGTTAAGCCTGTGGTACAGCCCGTTCTGCTCTCTGAGAATTTCTATGTATTTCGATTGTATTTCGCTCCCGCGTATTTCTTCGGGTATCACATGATCATCTCCGAGGGTAATGTATCTCTGCGACTTCTCCGTGAACGAGCACAATCTAAAGTGTTCGATGAATTCGACAGCAAGACGGGATATCCCGATCAGGTCAAAATTAAAGACGGCGTGTTCCGCAACACTGTGGTGCCCCATCTTAAAGATTATAGTGGAATTGGATTTCCTGGTCTTTTCCACTTCTTCCCTGGCGGCTTTTCGCAACTCGTCTATCGGCCTTGGATCGCGGCTTATCCTGGCATACGCTGCAGATAGAGTTTCGGGGGTGACATCCTGTCTTTGAGGAGAGTTCTTTTTGAGCTCCTCAAGCACCTCGGCGTCAACATTGTACCCGGCAAGAAGTATTTTCATGAATCTCCATAAAACCCGAACCTAAAGGTTCGGCTCCGGTTTTGCTTCCCAATGGAGCCGACACTATAGTATCGGGTCTCCTGCAACACAAAATGATCTTCAGCGTCGGAACAGAGACCAAACTTATTATATCAGTCCTTTGAGGTATTTTTGCCGGAGTTTTTCCGGAAATCTTTCGATGGCGTAGCGCAGCATCGTCCTGGGCATCTTTTTATAATATTTTTTAAGGAATCCCTCTTCGGTCCTTTGAGAACACCTTTTCCCGACTTCCCGCAGCATCCAGCCCACTGCTTTATGGATAAGGTCGTGTTCATCATTTAGGAGAATGCGCGAGATCTTTAAGGTCTCTTTGGCTTCTCCTTTGTAGATATAGGCAAAAGTGGCTAGGATAGAGATCCTTTTCTTCCACAGGTCTTTTGAACGCGCAAACTTATAAAGAAGTTCTTTAGATCTATTTTCGAGATATGCTCCGACAATATGCGGAGCCGTAAGGTCGATAAGGTCCCAGTTATTGATGTATTTGGTGCTTGAAGTATATAGCCTGAATATTTTTTTCTTGAGCGCCGGATCGCCCTTCTTGAATTGCGACACCAGTATCAGAAGGGCCGCCATACGCTCTTCGTGATATTTGGAGCAAAGCAGCCTCTTAGCCTGGGAAAGAGGAAGGGGTAAATAACTCTTTACAGTTGACCGCATCACCGGCAGGGTGACCCCCAAAAACCTGTCCCCTTCGGCGTACTCTCCGGGTCCGGTTTTGAAGAAACGCTGAAGAACTGCGGCTCTTTTGGGATCGGAGCACCGGCTAAGGTCTTTTCTTAATCCTGAATACCGGCTCATATCTTCCTGCTGTCGTAGGCCCAGTGAAGCACGGCCTGTCTTTGCTTTGGCCGGCAGGAGAGATCCCCTCTTGCGCAGTTCTTGATCAGCTGGCTCACATGCCTTTTTACGGCCAGCCATCTTTTTATCTGCCTTTCGTCTTCGAGGGGGAGCCTTCGCCCCATATAGTAGCGGCAGTACCACTGGAACCAGCCCCTGGGGTCCTGCCCGTTGATCCAGCCTTTTCTTCTCCAGACAGAAAGCGGCTGACTGGCGTTAACTCCAAAGTGATTCAACTTGGGATCGTGCCTTTCGGGGCAGAGTTTCGCTTTTTTGAACCAGGAGGAAGGGAATTCTTTTTTGCAGTCCGTCATATATTTTCCGCCAAAGACACCCAGCTCCAGCATCTGCTTTGGCGTAAGCTCGGGTTTAAAGCGGGAGTCAAAGTTCTTTCCAACGAGAGCGGTCAGCTGATACCTGTAGCCTTTCTGCATCTTATCGTTGACGACTACGGTTCTTTTCATTGGTTGTAAGGTCATCGGAAGGGGCGAGATTCGAACTCGCGTTACGCGTTAACGTAAACACGCTTTCCAAGCGTGCGCCTTCAACCGCTCGGCCACCCTTCCGCGCAATCAATTCCCGGCTCTTGCCGAGAACGCGAAGAAATCAAAATAACTCTGCCAGTTTTTATCCGTTGAACCGTACTCATTGCCGCCTAAAAAATAATCGGCAAGGACTTCTCTCATTCTTAAGATCTCTTTCAATCTGTCCCTGTTTTTTTGGTCATCTATCGTCAAATCGCAAAGCTCAAGAGCCCTTTCGAGCGCCTCAAAAGAAAGTCCCGGATTGCCTTTGCGTTTCCAATTTATGGCCCGCGCAACATCGCTGCCGATATTGGCCATCTGCTCGCAGAAAGAAAAAGCTGCCCACCTTCCCGAGGCAAGCTCCTTGTGCTTATAGTCTAGTTTGGCATTCATCCGGATATCAGCGATCCGACGACCTCAGCGATCTTTTTGCGCGTTAAAGCGTCTTCAACCTCTCTTGATCTGTTGCCCTGGACCGGCCTGATGTTTATCATTGAATCATATTCAATAAGATCCTCCGCTTTGGCGTCCGGATAAAGATTGATACCCCAAAGGTCATACTGGCTCGAGCCTTCCCTTATAAGCGCACCTTCAAGATCGCTGTGCAGGTCCGCGTCAACTGCAAGCAGTTTCTTGTTTATGTCCACGACCGCTTTTACCATGCCAAACCCGGACCTTTCCATCATTATCCGCAACTCATCAAGCTGAAGCCTGTCTCTTACTATTTTCATAACTCTTTCAAATTATAACATAACCTCATTCTTCAGGCCGCGTCCGTTTATAAACAGAGAACCGATAGAAGAGTCCTGCAAAAGGCTTGAAAAACTGGACTGCCCCCTGTAAGCCAGCCCGGGGAACTTTTTCTGCGAGCCGTTTGTCTATCAACAGTAGATGGTAAAAGCAACTTGCAATAACCGGTACCGTGGTATAGAATATTTTAGAAATGAAATATATTAAGAGGCTGGCAGGAATACTGGTCTTTTTTGCTGTTTTGATAGCCCCCTTTGCGCTTTTTCCCGGCTGCGGCGCTCTTCCTCCGATGATAACCAGTCTGGTAGCAGATCCCGCGGCTATCCCGGTTGAAGGCACCACCATGATCTCCTGCGAGGCCACTTCGTCTTCTGCCGCCAATCTCACTTATACCTGGAGCGCG
>JBAZKV010000034.1 GCA_041650635.1 Candidatus Margulisiibacteriota bacterium
GCCGAGCAGCACCTGCTGTGCCGTGGGTTTTTCGCCCTTTACATCCTCGCAGATAGCTTCAAAGTCGGCTTTATCCTTGAGTTCTCCCGGAAGCAGCATGGTATCTCCTGACTCTACGATCCTGATCTTTTTGGTCATCTGGCGAACCACGACCTCTATGTGCTTGTCGTGGATGGTAACGCCCTGCGCCCTGTAGATCTTTTGGATCTCGTTGACAAGATGCTTTTGTGCCGCCTCTACCCCTTCTATCCTGAGGACATCGTGCGGATTTATTGTGCCGAATGTAAGAGGGGCGCCCTTGCGCACATGGTCGCCTTTTGCCACCCTTAACCTCGTCTCGTAAGGAACGACATATTCCAGTTTTTCGCTCTTCCCGCCATGTATCACTATCTGCCTTGCGCCTTCTGCATCTATAATGTTGACCTCTCCGTCCATCTCGGAAAGGATAACTGTATCTTTGGGACGCCTTCCTTCGAACAACTCTTCCACGCGCGGCAGACCCTGAATGATATCTCTTGTCTTGCTGGGATCTCTGCGCACGCTCTCAACCTTGGCGATCACTTCGTAGGCCTTAAGGTCCTGGCCGTCCGCAAAGAACATCCTGGAGCCCGAAGGTATCTGGTAGTATTCGCCCGGGGCGATTATGACATTGTGATGTTTTGCCTTGTCCTCTATGTCTATAACGGCGCCCGGCGTTCTGGAAAGGACATTAGCCGCAAGTTCGGTGCCAAGTTTGACCGGGTCCCCGAACTTGACAAAAGGCTTGACGCCTTTTGGTATCTCGTACTCTTTTATCATCTTGGGGTTGTAGACAAAGACCATCCCGTCGTTCTTTGTGACCGTTTCCGCGATCGCTTTTTCCCCGGCCTTCTTCTTTCTCTCAAATGTATCTATATCAATGACCCTTATCCTGCCTTCTGAGGTGGAGATTATATAATCATAGGTAGGATCGTATTCGGCTATCACGCTTCCGGCAGAAGCATGGCTGCCGTCGGTAAGCTTCATCACCGAGCCGACAGGTATCGGATATTCCTCTTCCCTTTCTTTTGCCTTTACAGTAACCTTTGACTCCCTGGTCACAAGGTTGACCTTGACGCCGTGGTCATCCGCAAAAGATTTTACCTCGAGCTCCTCGCCCCATTTGACCTTGCCCGGATGTTTGGCCTTGATGCCTATCTTTGCGGTCTTGTGCAGAGCAACGCCTCCGGTGTGGAACGTTCTCATTGTCAGCTGAGTTCCGGGCTCGCCGATAGACTGGGCGGCTATCACTCCAACCGCCTCTCCGGTGTTTATGAGGAGTCCGGTAGACAGGTTCTTGCCGTAGCAGGCTTTACAGATGCCTCTCTTGCACTTGCAGGTGAGCGGGGAGCGGACCTCCACCGATTCTATCCCGGCATCCGAGATCTGTTTTGCCGATTCTTCCTCGATCTCCTCCCCCGCCTCAATTATCACCTTGTTCGTTATAGGATCGCTTATTCTCTTTGCGGCAACTCTTGACACTATCCTCGCGGATATCGGGACTATCTCTTCATAGCCTTCTTTTATCGGAGTGATCACGAGGCCTTTCTTGGCGCCGCAATCATCCTCTATTATCATGACATCCTGAGTAACATCCACCAGCCTTCGTGTAAGATAACCGGAATCAGCCGTCCTGAGAGCGGTATCCACAAGACCCTTTCTTGCTCCGTAGCAGGAGATAAAGTACTCGGTCACGCTAAGGCCTTCTTTAAAGTTGGTCTTGATAGGAATTGAGATGATGTTGCCGGACGGGTCCGCCATTAGGCCCCTTATGCCGGAAAGCTGTCTTACCTGGTCAAGAGAGCCTCTTGCTCCGGAGATAGACATAAGATAAACGGAATTGAGCTTGTCGAACTCGTTCAGGAGCGCCTGCGTGACACTGGAGGTAACTTCGCTCCAGATATCCAGAGCTTTTATGAACTGCTCCTTAGCAGAGATGGTACCGCTCTTTTCCATCTTTTCGAGCTGTTCCACTTCGGCCTCGGCCCTTGATACTATCTGGCGCTTTTCTTTGGGAATGACAAGATCGTCCAGACCTATAGAAATACCCGCAAGAGTGGCGTATTTAAAGCCAAGGCGTTTGATCTCGTCGGCTATCTGCGCCGTAACGGCAGAACCATACTTAACATAGCACTCCTTAACGAACTGCTCCACCTTTTTTTTGTCAAAATTCTCGTTGCGGTAGTTGAGCTCTGCCTCCGGCAGCTGCCTCTTGATCGCCCTTCTCATCGTGTGGTTGAATTTGATCCTTCCGACCGTAGTTTCGATAAGCTCCCCATCCATCCTTACCTTGATCTTTGCGTGAAGATGGATGATCTCAGTATCATGTGCGATCATCGCCTCATCCTCGGAAGCAAAAATCATCCCTGCGCCCCTTGGCTGGTTCTCGTCAATAAAGGTCATATAATATGTGCCCAGGATGATATCCTGAGTAGGAGTAACTATAGGCCTGCCGGACGCCGGCGAAAGCAGGTTGTTGGCGGACAGCATCAGGACCTTGGCTTCTACCTGCGCTTCGGTCAGCAAAGGAACATGCACGGCCATCTGGTCGCCGTCAAAGTCGGCGTTAAAAGCGGTGCAGACCAGAGGATGTATCTGGATAGCTTTACCTTCTACAAGTATCGGCTCAAAGGCCTGGATGCCCAGCCTATGGAGCGTGGGCGCCCTGTTAAGCATTACAACATGGCCCTTTATGACCTCTTCAAGAATATCCCAGACAACTATATCTTTTCTTTCCAGCTGCCTCTTTGCGCTCTTAACATTTTGGGACAGGCCTTTTTCCACCAGTTTGCGTATAACAAAAGGTTTGAAGAGCTCAAGCGCCATCTCCTTGGGAAGACCGCACTGGTGCATCTTTAGGGACGGGCCCACCACGATAACCGACCTTCCTGAATAATCGGCGCGCTTTCCAAGCAGGTTCTGCCTGAACCTGCCCTGTTTGCCTTCTATGATGTCCGTAAGGGACTTGAGAGGCCTTCCAGTTGTTCCGGTAACCGCCCTCTTTCTTCTGCCGTTGTCGATAAGAACATCCACTGCTTCCTGCAGCATCCTCTTTTCGTTGCGGATGATCATCTCGGGAGCGCCCATAGCGATCATCTTTTTGAGCCGGTTGTTCCTGTTAAGTACCCTTCTGTAAAGGTCGTTCAGGTCCGAGGTGGCAAAACGGCCGCCTTCCAGCTGTACCATTGGTCTAAGGTCCGGAGGCATTACCGGGATAACTTCAAGTATCATCCATTCCGGCCTGTTTCCGGATTTAAGGAAGTTTTCGGCGGTGCGCAGCCTCTTGATTATCTTTATCCTCTTTTGTCCTGCGGATCCTTTCAGGTCTTTCCTGAGGGTCTTGACCAGAGCGGAAAGGTCTATCTGAGCAAGAAGCTCTCTTATGGGCTTGGCTCCGGTCTCGGCCTTGAGCGCGCTGCCGTATTTTTCCTTTAGGTCCTGATATTCGTTCTCTTTGAGCACATCACCTACGGACAGTTTTGTCTTGAGAGAGTCAGATATCTCCGTCACGACATAGGAATCATAGTAAATGACCTCTTCTAGGTCCTTGTTGGTTATGTCAAGAAGCAGTCCCACATAGCCCGGGATGCCGCGCAGGAACCAGACATGGGAAACAGGCACGCAGAGCCTTATGTGCCCCATTCTTTCCCTGCGGACCCTTGAAGTGGTGACCTCAACTCCGCATCTTTCGCAGATGATGCCCCTATATCTGACCCTGCGGTATCTGCCGCAGTGGCATTCCCAGTCTTTGACCGGGCCAAAGATCTTTTCGCAGAACAGCCCTTTTCTTTCGGGCTTAAAGGTCCTGTAATTGATGGTTTCCGGCTTCTCGACCTCTCCGTATGACCAAGAAAGTATCCTTTCGGTAGAGACAAGCCCTATCTTAAGATAGTCGAACCATGCGCCTTCCGGACGATGTATCTTTTCGGTCATTTTTCCCTCTCTTTTGACAAGGATGATCCGCCAAAAAATCCTCTGCCGCGCCTGGATTGCTGCACCTGCTTGCTGTCTTCGTCAAGATTTATCTCTTTGCCTTCTTTTGTGATGAGCTTGAGGTCAAGCCCGAGGCTCCTGAGTTCTTTTACAAGCACTTTGAAGGATTCAGGCGTACCCGGTTTTGACATCGGCCGCCCCTTTATAATGGACTCGTAAACTTTTGCCCTTCCGCCGACATCGTCCGACTTTATCGTCAGCAGCTCCTGCAGGCAGTGCGCCGCGCCGTAGGCTTCCAGCGCCCAAACCTCCATTTCGCCGAACCTCTGTCCGCCGAACTGCGCCTTTCCGCCGAGAGGCTGCTGCGTAATAAGGGAATAAGGTCCTGTAGACCTTGCGTGCATTTTGTCGTCAACAAGATGGATGAGCTTCATTATGTACATGGTGCCGCAAACGACCGCCCGGTCAAAGGTCTTGCCGGTCCTGCCGTCCCGCAGCTCCACTTTGCCGGTCTTGGTAAGCCAGCCGCTGCCTGTTTCAAGAGCCGCCCGCTCCAGTTCTTTTTCTATGGGCTTTATCGAAGCGTCTTCTTCAAAAGTCTCATAGAATATCGGGACCTCGTAATTGCATCCAAGGTGCCTTGCCGCCTCTCCGAGGAGGAGTTCATATATCTGGCCCACGTTCATTCTTGACGGAACGCCCAGAGGGTTCAGCACTATATCAACTGGAGTTCCGTCCGGAAGGTACGGCATGTCTTCCATCGGAAGGACCCTGGACACAACGCCTTTATTCCCATGGCGCCCGGCAAGTTTGTCGCCGATCGAGAGCTTTCTTGACTGCGCTATGTAGACCCTTATTATCTCGTGAACTCCGGGAGGAAGCTCGTCGCCGTTCTCCCTTGAAAAGGTCTTGACCGAGATCACTTTCCCGACCTCTCCCGGCGGAACTTTGAGCGAGGTGTCCCTCATATCCCTGGCTTTGTCGCCGAAGATCGCCCTTAAAAGTTTTTCTTCGGCAGGAAGCTCGGTCTCTCCCTTGGGAGTTACCTTGCCCACCAGAATGTCGCCCGGCTTGACCTCGGCCCCAACAAGGATCACTCCGCGTTCATCAAGGTTCCTCAAAGCGTCCTCGCTTACATTCGGGATCTCTCTAGTTATCTCCTCCATGCCGAGTTTGGTGGTCCTGACATCCACCTCAAGCCTCTCTATATGTATAGAGGTCAGAACATCGTCCCTTACAAGCCTTTCGCTCACAAGGATAGAGTCTTCATAGTTGTATCCTTCCCAGGGCATAAAGGCCACCAGGATGTTCCTGCCAAGAGCTATCTCTCCTCCGTCAGTGGTAGAGCCGTCCGCTATCACCTGTCCCTTTTTCACCTTTTGCCCCGCCTCAACTATCGGGCGCTGGTGCAGGCAGGTGTTCTGGTTGCTCCTCTGAAATTTCTTTAGCGAGTAAGTCTCGGTCTTTCCTGAATCGTTCTTAATAGAGATCTCGGTAGAAGTCACTTTTGTCACGGAGCCTGAAGAATCGCACACCAGAGGGATCTTTGAGTCAAGCGCCGTCTGTTCTTCTAGCCCGGTACCCACAAAGGGAGCCTCCGGACACAGCAGAGGAACCGACTGCCTTTGCATGTTGGCACCCATCAGAGCCCTGTTAGCATCGTCATGTTCAAGGAAAGGTATCAGCGCAGTGGTTATGCCTATGACCTGTTCCGGGGCAACTCCAATATAATCCAGGTCTTCCGACGGCACCACCACAAATTCCCGCTTGAACCTTGCGGGAACTTTGCTGTCCAGTATCTTTCCGTGATCATCTTTCCGAACATCGCACGGCCCTATTTTATAGTAGTCTTCTATATCTGCCGTCATGTACTCTATCTTGTCGGTCAATTTTCCGTTGACTACCTTAAAATAGGGTGTCTCTATAAAGCCGTACTCATTCACTCTCGCATAGGTGGAAAGGGAAGAAATAATACCCGCATTGGGGCCTTCAGGAGTCTCGATAGGACAGACCCTGCCGTAATGGGAAGGATGGATGTCCCTGACCTCAAAGCCGGCCCTTTCCCTGGTAAGACCTCCAGGTCCAAGAGCGCTGAGCCTTCTTTTGTGCGTCAATTCCGAAAGCGGGTTGGTCTGGTCCATGAACTGGGACAGCTGGGACGAACCGAAGAACTCACGGAAAACCGCCACTATCGGCCTGATGTTTATCAGCTGCGAGGGGACCAGTTTTTCTCCGCTTTTTATGACCATCTGCTCGCGGATAAGGCGCTCCACACGGACAAGCCCCACCCTGAACTGTCTCTGCAAAAGCTCTCCCACCGACCTGATCCTTCTGTTGCCTAGATGGTCGATGTCGTCCGGCATGCCCTCTCCCAGATTGATCTTGATCAGGGTCCTTACTATGCCCAGTATATCGTCCTTGGTTATGGTCCTCTTGCTTTCAGCTACATCTATGCCCAGCCTCTTGTTCATCTTGTACCTGCCTACCCTGCCGAGGTCATACCTCTTGGCGCTGAAGAAAAGGTTGTTGAGGTAGGTCTGCGCGCCTTCCGCCGTAATGGGATCGCCGGGCCGCAGTTTTTTATAGATGTCGAGAAGCGCTTCTTCTTTTGGCATTATCGGCGCTTCTTTGAGCGTCTTTCTCCTGAACTCGTTATCGCACAGCGCCGAGTTTATCTCTTTTTCTGTGCAGCCGATAGCGCATAAAAGCTTGGTTATCGGTATTTTGCGCGTCCTGTTTATCCTGGCGTGGATAACATTCTGGGCATCGCTTTCTATCTCAAGCCAGGAACCTCTGTCGGGCACGATAGTGGCATAATAGGTCATTTTGCCGGCGCGCTCCGAATGCTTGCTCCCGCGGAAATAGACGCCCGAAGAGCGGACCATCTGGCTGACAACGACCCTTTCCGCCCCGTTTATCACAAAGGTGGCGCTTTCCGTCATCAGAGGAAGGTCCCCGATAAATACTTCCTGGGATTTTACCTCGCCGGTCTCCTTGTCCAGGAGCCTTGCGGTAACCTTAAGGGGGGCGCAATATGTGACCTCCCTGATAAGGCAGTCCTCCAGGCTGTATTTAGGCTTTTCAAGTTTATAGGCGCCCGTAAATTCCAGCTCATACTTTCCGCCATGGCCCTTTATGGGAGAAATATTCTTTAATTCCTCCTTGAGCCCCCTGTCCAAAAAGTCCTGAAAGGAGCTTTTCTGCATCTCCAAAAAATCCGGCGGCTTAAGTTTTTTTACGGACCTAGGGTAAGGATTTATCCTTTTTTTACTTGATTTCAACTGCGCCTCCCTGCTCTTCGAGCTTTTTCTTGATCTCTTCCGCTTCGGCCTTCTTGATCTTGGTCTTTACCGGCTTCGGCACGGTGTCAACTATGTCCTTTGCCTCCTTGAGCCCGAGACCCGTCAGCTCCCTTACTACCTTCAGGATCTGGATCTTCTTGTCCCCTACGGAGGTAAGGATAACATCAACCTCGTCCTTGGCTTCTTCGGCCGGGCCTGCCGCTGCCGCCGCTCCCATCACCGCCACCGGAGCCGCTGCCGTTACGCCGAACTTTTCTTCCAGCTTTTTGACCAGCTCGGAAAGCTCCAGCACCGTCATCCCTTCGATCGTAGTCATCATCTCTTCTAAATTAGCCACTTAACTCAGCCTCCCTTCTTTTTTGAAATAGCATCAAGCGTGTAGACCAGCTTTCTCACGGGCCCTGACAACACATTAACAAAACCGCTTATCGGGCTCTTCATGCCAGCAAGGGCCATTGCGATCAGTGTTTCCCTTCCGGGAAGGGCCGCGATCTTTTTGACCATCGAGGCATCGACAAACCTGCCTTCCATGACGGCGCCTTTAACGGCCGGTTTTTCATTCTCTTTAAGGAATTTTGAAAGGACTTTTGCCGGGCTTATCGGATCTCCGTAGCCAAAAATAACAGATGTCGGTCCCGCAAGTATCGGGCGGATCTTTTCAAGATTATCGCCCTCAAAGGAGCGTTCCGCCAAGGTGTTCTTTACGACCTTGTAGACCGCCTTTTCTTTCCAGAGCTCGTTGCGCAGTTTGGTCATCTGCGCCACGGTAAGGGCGTTGTGGTCCGTAAAAACAATGATACTGCTTTTACTTATGCTTTCCTTGATCTCGGCCACTGCAGAGACTTTTTCAGGCCTGGGCTCCTTTACCGCCTTTTTTGCTTCCTTGATCATGATCAGTCAGCCTCCTGCGCGTTCTTAAGCGCTTTTTGAACATTAAGTTTTATCGACGGCCCCATTGTAGAAGAGATGTAGGCCGACTTAAAATACAGCCCTTTAAAGGCACTGGGCCTGGCCTTGTTAACCCCCTCAAGCACAGCCATGATATTTGAGGCTATGGCTTTTGCGTCAAAAGACACCTTGCCGATGCCAAGGTGAATGACGGCGGATTTGTCGGGTTTGAACTCCACTTTGCCCGCCTTAAAATCTTTGACAGCCTTTGAAATATCATTAGTAACGGTACCGGCCTTTGGATTTGGCATAAGGCCTTTTTTACCGAGGACTTTGCCGAGCTTGCCTACGGAGGCCATAACATCCGGGGTAGCAAGAAGAAGGTCAAATTCAGTCCAGCCGCCCATTATTTTTTCCACAAGGTCATCCATTCCAACATGGTCGGCCCCCGCCTCCTGGGCCTCTTTATACTTTTCACCCTTTGCCAGAACGGCAAGGGTCACTTTTTTGCCGGTCCCTCCGGGAAGAGCCACAGTCCCCCTCACATTCTGGTCGGTCTTTTTGGGGTCTATCCCCAGCCTTATAGAAAGGTCTATGGTCTCGTCAAATTTTGCCGGGGCGGTCTTTTTGAGGAGCTCGACTGCTTCTTCTATAATGTATAGGGCGTTCCTGTCAACAAGCTTTGCTTTTTCGGCGTATTTCTTTCCTGTTTTCATCCTTTTATCTCGATTCCCATATTTCTTGCCGTCCCCTCGATTATCCTGCTGGCAGCTTTTATGTCCCTTGCATTGAGGTCAGGCAGTTTGATCTGCGCTATCTCCTCGACCTGTTTTTTTGTTACGGACCCGACCTTGTTCCTGTTGGGCTCTCCGGAACCTTTTTCCACCCCTGCCGCTTTTGTAAGCAGCGTCGAAGCAGGCGGCGTTTTCAGGACAAAAGTAAAAGACCTGTCCTCATATATGGATATCTCCACAGGGATGGTCATGTCCCCTTTGTCCTGGGTCTGGGCATTGTAGGCCTTGCAAAACTCCATAATGTTGACGCCGTGCTGCCCCAGGGCAGGGCCTATCGGAGGCGCCGGATTGGCTTTGCCCGCCTGTATCTGGAGTTTTACCTTTGTCTTAAGAGCTTTTGCCATTGTTATATTATTTTTTCCACCCGGTCAAAGTCGACCTCGACCGAAGTGTCCCTTCCAAAGATGTTTATCATTACCTTCAATTTTGATTTGCCCGCGTTTATTTCTGAAACCGAACCCGTATATCCCCTGAATGAGCCGCTGATTATCCTGATCGGCTCACCAACTTCGAACTCAACCGTGATCTCTTTTTCCTTAATGCCTATCTGTTTAAGCACCCTTTGCATTTCCCTGTCAGTAACTGGCACCGGATGGGTCTTTCCGCCTATGAACCTTGCCACTCCCTGCGTCTGCCTTATCTCGAACCACACTTCCTCGTCCATGATCATCTCAACAAAAACGTAGCCCGGGTACATTTTTCTTTTGCGGACCACCCTTTTGTCGCCCTTAACTTCCACCGTCTCTTCTTCCGGAACAAGCACCCTGAACACTTTGCCGCTCCAGCCGCGGGTTTCTATCTCATTTTCTATTTTGGCCTTTACCCTGTCCTCCATCCCAGTAAGGGTCTGCACTATATACCACTTTGGCTCCTGCACCGGTTTAGGCTCTTCAGTAACAGGCGTTTCGGCCGCCGGAGCCTCAACTTCGGCAGCCTTAGGCTCGGCTTCGGGCTCCTGCGCTTGAGCTGCCGGAGCTTCGACCCGGGCCTCTTCTTCGGCAGGGGCAGCAGCCTCCTGCACGGGAACCTGTTCAGGGGCTATCGGAGCCTCTGGAGCCTGAGCCTCCTGCTCGGGAGCTTCCGTATTCTCTGTTTTTGCTTCGGCCAAATTCTCTTCCATGATCACAACCTTACATTTATATTGTCGGTCAAAAATTTAAAGATCTTGACGAACGAAACATCGACCAGAGTTATAAAGACCGCCGACAGAGCCACTATCACAAGTATTATCACGGTCGCAGTGGTAATATACCTTCGGTCCGGCCAGACGACTTTCTTTGCTTCCGCCTCGGTCTCCTTTAAGTACTTTTTTACCGCTTCCGCTATCTCTTTTATCTTGTTCATTCTATTTCCACACAGGTGGGACAGGAATCGAACCTGCAACCTGCGGTTTTGGAGACCGCTGCTCTGCCAGTTGAGCTACCCACCTAGACTCGCGCGAGCGAGGCTCCTTGTCCTTGTCCTTGTCCTTTTTCGCTCGTAGGACAATAACAAGGACAAGGACTAGATGGCAGCCTCATTTCTCTTCCTTGTGCAAAGTTCTTTTTCTGCACGACGGACAATACTTCTTAATGTTTAATTTTTCCGAGCCCGGTTTTTTGTTCCTGGTGGAGGCGTAGTTCTTCCGTTTGCAGGTCCCGCACGACAGTGTGATAATTTCTCTCATAAATCTGGCTCACATTCCTTCTTTATCAAAGACAAAAATCCCCCGCGCACAAATATCCTCCGCTTCCAAAAACTTTGGAAATTCTGCGAGGTCAGTCCTTTTTCAGAACACTTTTATTTTACATCCGCGGAACGAGCTTGTCAATAGGCTGTTTAGCAAAGGCAGCCAAGGGTGTAGGGTCAAGGGTATAGTAGACGGTTTTCCGGCTTGACCCTTGCCCCTTGACCCTAATCAAGCACTGCTATCTTTC
>JBAZKV010000035.1 GCA_041650635.1 Candidatus Margulisiibacteriota bacterium
ACCAGGCTTTTTACTATGGCAAGGCCTATGCCGCTTCCGGGATATCTGCGCGAAAGAGAGTTTTCTATCTGTTTAAACTTTTCAAAGATCGTGTTCTGATCCTCAAGACTAATTCCTATGCCGCTGTCTTCTACGGAGATCAAAACTTCTTGTCCAAGGTCCCTGCTGATTATCTTTATTTTTCCTCCATAGTCGGTAAATTTGATGGCGTTATCAAGCAGATTTATCAGTATTTGCTCCAGCCTGTCCGGGTCCCCGAAAACGGTCTGGGCGCAAGGGTCAAGGTCCGTGGTTATGGAGATGTTCTTTTTTGACGCCATAGGCTCCACCGAAACGGTGGCTTCGCTCACCAGTTTTGGAAGATCAAAATCCTTCTCGTTCATTGACAATTTACCCGCCTCCAGTTTGGCCAGGTCAAGCAGGTTGTTTATCTGCGACAGGAGGTTTTTGCTGTTCTTTTGTATGGCGGTCATGAACTTTAACTGCTGTTCGTTCATTTCCCCTATCTTTTTTTCCATAAAGATGTCGCAGTAGCCCATTACCGCGGTAAGCGGGGTCCTGAGCTCATGGCTGATATTGGTCAAAAAATCGGACTTGACCCGCAGGGCCTTTTGCAGCTCGACATTGAGGAGCTGCAGTTCTCTGGTGCGTTCCTCCACTCTTTTTTCCAGTTCTTCGTTAAGTCCGCGCAAAAGGGCATTGCCTATTATTATCTCGTTGGTTTCCTTGTTGGCTATCAGGGTCAGCAGCGCGATCAGAAAAGCAATTATCAGGGTTATCTCGACTGCCAGGATCGGAAGATCGCGGATGGTGAACATTACGACCAGAAGGCTTATGATGCCGGTTGCTATGACAAAGAACTGGATGCCAAAGCATTCCTGGACGTTCTTTTCGCAGTAGGCGCATCTTTTGAACGGATGAGTGCCGGTAAGCCTGACCCAGAGGCAGTTGCAGCCGCCTTTTGCCATTTTAGGCCCCCTCTCCAAGATGTTTTTTGACCTTCTTGATCAGTTCTTCAAGATTGAAAGGTTTTGTCATGTATTCGTTGGCCCCTGCGGCATAACCGGCCTCGACATCTTCGGGATTGGACCTTACCGACAGCATTATGACGGGCGTGGCCTTGATGTTCTCATCTGCCCTGATGGCCTTGCAGACCTCATAGCCGTTCATCTCGGGCAGCATCACATCCAGGAGTATAAGCATGGGTTTGTTCTTTTGCGCCGATAAAAGGCCTTCTTTTCCGTTGGCCGCGGTGATGATGCTGTAATTGTGCTGCTCCAGTATGAGCTTTACTATCTCAAGGTGGTCTTCTACGTCCTCGACAACTAGTATGTTTTTCATGGCTGTAATGGTCCAGAGATATCAGCCCAGGGCCTAGAGACCGCCCCTGGCTTTTCTGTCGGCTTCTTCCATTTCCCCGATGGTTTTTTCTATGTCAAGGCCTTTTTTAGTGGCATCGACAAGGGATTCGTAGAGCTTTTTGGTCCTTGCGTCCATGCCGCCCATCTGGGCGTTGAGCTGGCTCTGAAATGCCGTCTTTGCCTGCGGATTAAGCGCCTTGTACGCCTGGGCAAACTTCTTGATGCTTTCTTTAAGCTTTGAGTCGGGATCCTTGCGGGCGCTCTCCATATATTCTCCTTGCCGGCAATGTAATTATATCATCTCCCTTAGTCTTTTCAAGATAAATATTGTTAGCGGCGGGGATATTTGTTATACTTTAAAAAATGAAGAGAATAACAGCTTTCCTGTTCCTGTCATTGTTCCTTTGGACCGGCGCCTTTGCGGCAAAGATAGACCAGGCCGTTGTCCGGCAGATGAAGGCGTCCCCGGGGAAAAAGTTAAGCGCCATAGTCTACATGAAAGGGGATGTTGACACTGCCTTTTTGCCGAAAAGCCGCAAAGAAAGGGCCGATTTCTTGGACAGCTTTACACGCTCAAGCCAGAAGGGCGTGTCAGACTTTTTGTCTGCCGGGAAAAAGACAGGTAAAGTCTCCTCCACAAAAAGGTTCTGGACATTCAATGCTTTCTTGATAGTGGCGGAAGGTTCGGTCCTTGAGGAGCTTGCAAAAAGGAGTGATGTCGAAAGAGTGATCATTAACCGGAAGCTGTATCTCCCTCCGCAGCCCGAAGTTGAACCGGCCCCGATTATGAGAACTTTTGCGTCCACGACCCTTGAGGCCAACATTGAACAGATAAGGGCCGACGAAGTGTGGACCGGCTATGGTATCAGAGGCGCCGGCGTAAAAGTCGGGATAGCCGATACCGGCTGCCTTTCTACCCATCCGGACCTGTCCGGAAAAGTCGTCAAAGAGGCGTATTTTGACGATTCGGGGACCAAAGTCGCGGACACAGCCGCTGATTACCAGGGGCACGGCACCCATGTGGCTGGGATAATAGCCGGAGGCAACGCATCTGGAAAGTATATCGGCGTAGCTCCGCAGGCCTCTCTTCTGGTGGCAAGAGTGTTTGATCCGGACCCACTGGACCCATCCAAGGACACATCTTCTTATGCGCAAGTCTGGGCAGGAGTGGAATGGCTCATAGACAACGGAGCGCAGGTGATCAATCTGTCACTGGGGGACTCTGCCGGGGAGTCAGTTGACGCATGGAAGACCCAGATCGACAGATGGAACGACCTGCTGGGGGTACCGGTTATCTGCGCCATAGGCAACAGCGGTCCGTCTTCCAACACAACCTCCAGCCCGGGCAATGTTCCAAAAGCGCTTGGAGTGGGCGCAGTGGACGGCTCGGATACTGTGGCCAGTTACAGCTCTAGAGGCCCCTCGGTCTGGAGTTCGGTCTCTTACACAAAACCGGACATAAGCGCTCCGGGAAGCGGCATAAGGTCTTCCTGGAATGACGGTTCCTATTCGGCTAGTTCCGGGACTTCCATGGCCAGCCCGCATGTGGCAGGAGTTGCGGCGCTTATGCTGGGGGCAAATCCCACCCTGGAGGCGGAAGAGGTCAAGGCCATAATCAAGAACAATTCGCACAGGATGAGCGGGACCACTTTTCCCAACAACGACTATGGCTGGGGAAGAGTGGACGCTTTTGAGGCGGTCACAAATTCCACCGGTCCGGACACGGACCCGCCGCTGATAGACCATACTCCTGTCACATCGGCAGGGTATGGAGAGGAGCTGACCGTAGCGTCCACCGTTACGGATAACCGCACCACCACTCCCACTGTCCAGCTTTATTACAGGAACTCGGACAATGTCTGGGAGATGCAAACCATGTCTTGCGAAGCCGGCAGCACCCTTTACAGGGGCGTTATCCCTGCCTCTGCGGTAAACAGCGATGTGGAGTATTATATAAAAGCCGTCGATATCGCTTCCAACAGTTCGACCTTCCCGATAGGAGCGCCGTCCTCACTTACCAAGGCAAGCGTTACCGCCCAGGATTCGCTGACCGTGGATAACAGCAGCGCCTGTCCCAGCCCTTATACGGGGGCCGGCGATATGAACTTTTCTTTTTATCTGTCCAGGCCGGCTCAGGCCCAGATAAGGATACTTAACACCTCCGGCGAAACCATCAGGCAGATCTCTTACTCGGGGCTGCTTGGCTATAACAGCGTTGCCTGGGACGGAACCGACTCCTTTGGCGAAAAGGTAGGCAACGGAACTTTTATTTACCAGATAGTGTTCAGGGACGATGCCGGGTCATTCAAGACAGCCAAGGGAAAATTCATAGTCCTCAAATAAAGCCTAGAAATTAAGCGCCCCTTCCAGCGTGGCCATGCTGGCGTTAAAACTGTTGAGCGGGTTTAAGTAATCCGTATAGAGCACGTTCTTAAAGTTGGCTTTTACCGTTATGCTGGAAAGCACCACATTTGACTGCGGCAGGCTTATGTTGAGGCTGTAATCGCTGGTCACTTTTAGTATGTCATAGTTCGTTACTATTCCGGCCTGCACTTCGCCAAGGTTCCTTTCCTGCTGCCAGTTGTAGGTAAGAGTGGCCCAGCTGACCAGCCTTATATTGGCAGAAGCGTCTATCACGGTCTTGGGCTTTTCGGCTATAAGGATAAGGTCCTTGGTGATCTTTTCTGCATAGTTGACCGAGAGCGACAAAAACGAAAGCGGCGAGAACGAGGTCCAATATTTTTTTGTCACGTTCTGAGTTTTGGTGTTGACCGCGCCGGTATTGTCGTTGTTGTTGTAATCCTCAAAGATCCACTGCGTGTTGAGCGTCGGCAAAAACAAAGGGGTAAGGCTTGCGTTAAAGTCCCTGGACTCGGAGGCAAGCACCGTGTCTATCTCCAGAGTGGAGGAAAAAGACCTAGTGAACCGGTTCTGAGTGCTCCATTTTGAGCCCAGGCGGAGAAAGGAGAACGGGTACAGGTCCACCCCCAGGTTCCTCTGGGAGCCGTTGCTGAAAGCCCCGGTCTCCTGCATGGAATCGTCGTCCGATTTTCCATAGGACAGGGCTATCATGGAAAGCGGGGTGAACCTGATGTTGATATTGCTTCTTTCTATCTTTGGATTTGGCAGGGATTCCTGCACGCTCTGGGTCTCCTGCCTGTTCTTGTCATAAGAGGTCGAGAGCATTGATATGGGATCGAACACGACATTGAACGACTCGTTTTTCGTGTTGTTCGGGGTCCCCGTCAGCAGGTTCTTCTGCTCGTGGGACACTACTTTTACCCTGGTGGCCAGCCTCTTTATGGGCGGAAGAGTCAGGTCCCAGTCAAAATCATAGGTCAGGTCCCTGGAGATCTCGTGGTATGTGCTGGATTCCGAGGTAGCGGTGTGGGGCTCGCTCATCTGGTAATCAATGCCGAAATTGGCCTTGTTAAGAATGTTGAGGGTGTTGCCCGTGTGGAAAAAAGAGACCAGGCTCCTTGAGCCGTCCAGGTTGTTGACCGCTTCCGTTTTTGTAAAGTCGTTCCTGTTCTTAAAGGTAAAACCCCTGTAGGTTATGTCGGTCAGCGCCAGAGCCGCGGAAAGCGCATTGGAGCCGGAATCCACCGAATGCGCGGCTGCTCCCGGAAGAATGTCGTCCATGCTTTTGGTGTTCCTGTAATTAATGCCTGCCGTAAAAAGCCCGAACGGAGCGGTGGCTATGCCAAGGTTCCTGTCCGTGCTCCAGTTATAGAAGCCCTTGTTGGTCCCTATCTGGTTCTTGGTCTCTATCAATGTTGAGTTGATCACCGTAAAACTGCCAACGCCGAATTTAGCCCTGATCTCCTTCTTTTGGCTGCCGGACCCTATTGTTGTGGAGCCAAGCGGAGCAAAATCGGGCTCCATCTCCCTGTAAGAGCCGCCGAGCTCCAGGCCCCCGATGCGGGTAACGGCTTCGGCCTTGTAGGCGTGGCCCTCTATGATGTCTTTGGAGCTGGAACTGCCGGAAGAGGACCTGTAGCTGTAATCGGCGGTTATTGTGCTGGTTGGATTGATGCTTATATAGTAGAACGTGACCTGACCGTTGGCGTAATTGATAAAGTAATCGATGTCCTTGTTGCGGAGCCAGCCGTCCACATATATTTTTTCGCTGTTCTCTACAACATTTGAGTGTGAAAGGGAATAAGGTCCCCTGGTGTTGTTGCCCTTGATGGTGTCCGAGGAGGACTCAAAAACGGTGACCTGGTCGGTCCTGCTTTTGCCAAAAGCGCCGGCCACGGCCAGAACATCCCCTATGCGGGCCTCGGCATCAACTCCGACCACATCGTGGTTCAAGGTCTCTTCGGAATTTGTTTCAGAGGCCGGCACATAGTAGAAGGTCACGGTAAAATTCTTGTTGGATGGGAACGGGTCGTTAAAAGTAATGTACGGGGTGTATGGATAATTGTAATTGAAAGAGTAGTTCCCGGAATAGACCTCCTTGCTGGCGTTGCGGGTGTATGTTTCGATAACAGAACTTCCCGTGGTCCAGGCCTGGAGCCTGTCGCTTCCCGGAACCACATTGGTCGCGGTGGTAAGGTAATAGGGTCCCGTTCCTCCGTTGCCGTAACCGGTAAACTTGCCAACCACGCTTTTCTTGTAGGAATATGTGACAATGATCTCGTCTGTTGAGGAAAGCGTCCCTGTAAACTTTATGCCTCCCGTGGAATATCCGTCTGAAGAATCATTTTTATCGTTGACATACGGCAGCTGCATGGAAGCGGCATCGGAGGTCGGTATATAAAAAGCGGTATAATCGGCGCCGTTGACCTTGACGGTAACTGCCTGGGTAGAGTCAAGAGGGAAATTTTTCAGGCTCAGCACGCCGTTCACAAGGTCGCTTCCTTTTTTTGATTCGGAAACCATGGCGGTAGGGGAAGTGCTTCCCTGTTTTGCGGCCTCTTTCATGTATGTGGCGCCGACCGAAAGTTTGTTGACCGCCTGCAGTTCCTCTTTTTCGGCGCTTACGGCGTAAAGGTATGAGGCGCTTATCTTTGCCGCGGTGGCCAGCTTGGCTTTAAAAGTGACCTTGCCGTACATATGATCGATGGTATAGTCTATGTCCCTGAAGTTCCTTATGCCGTCAACATATATCTCTTCGCTGTTCTTGACCACTCCGGTGTGCCTGAGCTGATAAGGGCCTCTGCTGTCCAACCCCGAAAGGTTTTCGGCCTCGCTGGAAACGATATAGTAAGAATAGGAAACGGACAGGGGGTCTTCTTCGTCCGGGAGCCGGTCCACGAACAGGGCAAGCGAGCCGCTGTCGTAGTTGATGGAATAGTCCTCAAGTTTTTTCAGTATCCTGCCCTCGTAGATCACCTTTTCGCTGAACTCCACGACGGGAAAATGCTTTAGCCGGAAAAGGCCCAGCACTTCGCCGGAAGCCGCTTTAGCTGCTTCCGAGGAAGCCAGAGCTTCGGGGCTTATTGCGGGCGGAGCGTCCGAAGGGAATATCTCGCTGGCTTCGACTGTCGTCCTTTTTGGCAGAGTTACAGGCCCGGGCGCAAAGAAGTATCTGCTCAAGTTGCCCCTTGCCTGCGCCGCAAAAAAGTCCATTTTTGAGATAGTCGGGAAGAACAGGTCCACTATATTTGTGTACTCGTAGGTGTAGGTGAACTGGTCTGTCGGGATAAGGATCTTGGAAAAGGTGATCTTGCCCTCAAAATAATCCATGACATAGTCTATCCCGCGGTTCAATTTGATGTTGTTCAGATAGATCTGCTCCGAGCCCTCCACTATAGAGCCGCGGCCAAGGCTGTAGGGCCCCCTGGTGTTGTTGCCGTAGCCGGTCTGCAGTTTCTGGTTATTGCTTTTGACCTTGGCCGATGGGATAAGGGTCAGGTCGTAATTTTCGTCCTTAGAAGTTATCATGACGCCGTTGACATACTTGGTGGTGGAGGCAAATTCGTTGCCGGAGATGACGGCGTTAAAGTCGCCAAAGGTAAGCTCGCTGTTGTCGTACTTTACTTTGACATTGGAAACCTGCGGGGATTCCGGCTCCTGTTCAATATCATAGGATACCGTAAGGCTATCGCTTAATTTGCTGCTGATAAGCAGTTTTAGCCTTTCCTGCCAGGGCCCGGCAAGCCCCAAACTGGAGGACAGCCCTCCAAGGTGGGTCTGGGCCAGTAGCATGTTGGAGGCCGGCTCGCATTTGATCTGGTAAAACTCCCATTTTTTGTAGCCGCTTATGTCAAATTGGGGATAGGTGTCTCCAAAAGAAAAAGTAACCCCTCCCGCAGCCAGCAGGAGCAGCGCCGTTAAAAGGCTTTTTAGTCGCATTTTGATAGTTAATTCTAACAAGAGGCAGGTTAAATAGCAACAAATCAAACCCAGAACAATTTTAGGCGAAAAGCTTGTTCGGTTCCAATGACCCTCGAGCTGCCAAGATGCTAATAGATCCGCACAGCCAGGACCCTAAATAAAACCAATGGGAAAGGGCGATTGCCGCTTTGGGCGACGACACGCAGTATGAATAACAGAAAAAGCATTAGACAATTCGATGTCAATCGAGTCCGTATGAGGACTCGATATATGCCTGGAGGAGCTTGCGGCAATCGCGGGATTGTTAAGGGCGGAGCCCTTAACGAGTTTCTTTTCTGTCCACTTTTCTTTTCGATAAAAGAAAAGTGGACATATATAAGAATGGCTCATGTTTGAGAAAATGCCTTGAATACAATGGACAAACGCGGGGAATTATGATAAACTCACTCTAAATTTTGGTGAAGGCGTGAAGACCAGAGAGTTTCACCTGACGATACTTGTTACAAACAAAGTAAAGGTGAAGTTTACGCTTAATACAGCGCACAGCGCGGGATTGATGTTTTTCCTGCCGTTCAGAGATGGCGATAGTATTTCTTTGCCGATTCCACTTACACCCCTTTCAATAGGTGCGGTTTAGCATAATGAAGAAATTTGGTTTTATAGGATATCCTTTGAATAGCGACCTGTGGTTCAAATTTAATCCGCAGTCAAGCGGCGTTCCAATAGAAGATCTCAAAAAACACATGATGGTGTCAAAGCCGATCTTTGCGTCCAATATTACCGGGGTCAAGTCTGTTAATGGAGAGGAGATCGAAGGATATCTTGCTTTGGTCCCACTTTTCCCAGATCAGATACTTGATTTGGATACAAAGTTCGTGATCAATAAGATCGTCGAGGCGTGCGACTTAGTTAAGTCCAAAGGAGCGAGAATTGTTGGGCTTGGAGGGTTAACTTCTGTGGTGGGGAATCAGGGAGAAATGGTTGCGAATAAACTTGATATTGCGGTGACTACAGGTAACAGTTACACAGCGGCAATGACAATAGAAGCTACTAATAAGGCTGCTGATCTGATGGGTATCAGTGTTCATAAGGCTAAGGTCGCTATTGTCGGGGCTACTGGATCTATAGGGAGCATCTGCTCGTATAATTTTTCAGAAACTGCCAGAGAGGTTGTCCTAGTGGCAAGAAACCAGCGAAGATTGGGAGAGCTTCAAAACCGTCTCAAAAAGAAAGGAGTCTCAACTGTTCTAACATCTAAGGATATCAAAGAAGCAATAGCCGACGCTGATATTGTTATAACCGCAACAAGCGCTCCCCAGATTTTAGTTGATGTAATGGATCTTAAAAAGGGCGCATTGGTTTGTGATGTTGCTATTCCGAGGAATGTTTCTTTTGAATCAAAAAAGATAAGGGGAGATGTGCTGGTCATAGACGGCGGTCTTATTAAACCTCCCGGGAATATGAAGATAGATCTTGATATTGGACTGCCTCAAGAAATCGCGTATGCGTGTCTTAGCGAGACCATGATCCTTGCTTTTGAAGGAAGATTTGAAAATTATACTCTTGGCAGAGGATTGGATATAGACAAGGTAAAAGAGATTACCTCCCTCGGGGTAAAACATGGGTTTTCCTTGTCGGAATTTAAGAGTTTTGGAAAAACCGTAACAAAGTCGGACATTAAAAGGATTAGAGAAAACGCAAAAAACTAAACCATGAATGTTTATGCTGTCTCTGCTCTCTCGGCTTCTCTAATACTATTTGCAATTGGTATTTTTGTTTTTCACAAAGACCCTTCCAACAAGGTCTATAGGATTTTTCTTATATCTAATACGGTGATAGCTCTCTGGCTTTTTGGGTGCTTTGGAGAAAGCCACATAATAGATCAAAGATATCTGCCGCTTTGGGATAAATTCTTAAATGTATTTGCGGTATTTAGCCCAACTTTGTTTGTGCACATCATATTTGTGATAGTTAATGCAAAAAGCACAAAATTTATCAAGATCTGTTATCTTGTCTCCACAATTCTGGCCATTAGCGTTTTTACACCTTTATATTCTCAGGGCATACGATCTTATTATGGGGTTAGATTTATCACTGTCCCTGGCCCTCTATACTATTTTTTTATGGTCTTTCTGGGATGGTGCGGTTATCTTACCATCTCAAGAACGATTTCTGCAATCATATCGGACAAGCGCAATTCAAACAAATTTCAACACCTTCTTTTTTCCGTTATCACTATAGTAATTGCCGCAATGACATACTATGTGATGATCTTCAATATTTTAATCGTCCCAATTGATAATTGGCTTAATGTTCTTTATGGTCTTACTCTGGCTTATACAATTACGCGATACCGTCTTATGGATATCCGCATCATAATCAAAAAAGGCCTCGTTTACGCGATAGTCACCGCAATAATAAGTGCACTGTATATTGCGATAGTCACAGGCGCCGAGATGGCTTACAAAAATATGCCCTATTACAATGTGCTGTGGCTTACTATTCCGTCAATTCTTCTTTTGGCGGTGATATTTGCGCCGCTGATAGAGATAGTACAGAACGCCGTAGAAAGGACCGTTTTTAAGAAGCAGTACCTGGCAAACCAGGTGGCCATGCGGTTTTCCGAGGGCATAAAAGAGCTCATGGACATAGACGAGCTTTCAAAATACATAACAAGATCGGCCATAAAGGTCTTTAAGTTAAAAGGCGCGGCGGTTTTTATCGTCAATGAGGAGACCAAAAAGTATGAATGCCGGGACGCCAGGGGCGACCTGGCCTCATTCAGGAACTCTGTGTTTGACGAAAGCGACCCGCGCATAAGCGCCATAAGAACAACAAAAACCACTCTGGTGGCCGATGAGATGGGAGAAGGCCCCATACTTTCGCTTATGAGAAAAGAAGGTGTCGGCGTCCTTGTCCCCAGCATCTCGGCCAAGAACGGCAGCCTCATAGGGTTTTTGATAGGCTCAGACAGGGCAGAGGCCAGGATATTTTCGGAAGAGGACATTTATCTTCTGGATTCTTTTGGAA
>JBAZKV010000036.1 GCA_041650635.1 Candidatus Margulisiibacteriota bacterium
CGGCCAACAGGTCAACGGCATCATACCATGTGACATTCGGTCTCAACAGGATAACAACGAACAATGTGCTTGCGTGGAGCGACACATCGATAACGGTCAAGGTGCCGTCGGTAGCCAACGGGGTATACCCTGTGCAGGTAAGGTCCAATGACAGGGAAAGCAACTTTGTTGACTTTACGGTGGGAGATCCTAACAGCTACAGGCCCACAGTAACGAATGTAAATCCGAACAGCGGAGTTAACAATGCTGCCACAACGGTAGTGGTGACAGGGACAAACTTCACCGGAGCAACAGCGGTAAAGCTGGGTACAACGACCCTTACATATGCAGTTAACAGTGCAACACAGATAACGGCGACAGTGCCTGCTGGACTAACAGCAAACACATATCACATAACGGTAACGAACGCATACGGGACCTCAGCAACAAGCGCGGCGGACCAGTTCACGGTAATAGATGTGAACACCCTTAAACCCACAGTAACAAATGTTAATCCGAACAGCGGAGTTAACAATGCTGCCACAACGGTAGTGGTAACAGGGACAAACTTCACCGGAGCAACAGCGGTAAAGCTGGGTACAACGACCCTTACATATACAGTTGACAGCGCTACACAGATAACGGCAACAGTGCCTGCCGGACTAACAGCAAACACATATCACATAACAGTAACGAACGCGTACGGGACCTCAGCAACAAGCGCGGCAGACCAGTTCACGGTGACCGATCCATTAAGCCAGGTGCCGACAGTAACTGGGATAGTACCAAATACGGGACCGAACAATGTGCCTACTGCAGTGGTGATAACGGGAACGAACTTTACAGGAGTTACGGGAGTAGATCTTGGTTCTACGCCGCTGGCTTCATACACGGTTGACAGCCCGACACAGATAACAGCGACAGTGCCTGCGGGAGTGATACCGGGGGCCTATCATGTAACGGTCACCAACGGGCACGGGACATCAGCGCAGACGCCTGCGGATGTGTTCACAGTAACGGACGGGGGCGGGGACATAATAATAGACAATTATGAAGAGAACGGTCTGCCTGATCCGAGAGGGCAGATGGGCTACTACTTCAATTCAGGGAGCCAGGCGGGAGAGGCGCTGATAGGGGACCCGGCGAACTCTACGGCAACCATCTACGAAGGGCTCAAGTCGATGCAGTTGACATATCCGGGAGCAACAGCGGGACAATGGGGCGGGTACTGGGGCGGCGGGTTGTTGAACCCTGCCTTAGAGGCGATAGACATAAGTTCGGCAAATATGCTGGTGTACTACGTTAAAGGGGACGGGACAGGGAACACGGCAAGGCTGTCGGTAACGGAATACAAGGACGGTACAAATGACGAGGCATACAGAGCGCTTGACAGCTACAAGCTGAACAACAGCGCATCATTCAAAGAGATCAAGGTGCCGTACACGAGGATATGGAGGGATGAATACAGCGGAGCGGTAAAGGATGACAACGTATTTTCCAACAAGGTAAAGAGCTACACCTTTGTGTACGAGGGGACAAACGCGAACGCATTAAGCAGCAACATAGACCTGCTTAAGGCGGTCAACTGGACAGGGCCGATAATAGACCTTCTTGGGCCGAGCCACGGGCCGGTGGGGACAACAGTAACTGTTATCGGAAGGAACTTTGGAGCGACCAAGGGGACAAGCACGATAACGCTGAACGGGGTAGTGGCGGCGACCTCTTCGTGGAACGCGACCAAGATAGTAATGACAGTGCCTGCGGGAGCTGCCAGCGGGCTGGTTGAAGTGACAGTCGGGGGTGCAGTGAGCAACGGAGTGCCGTTCACGGTAACGACAGCGCCTACGCCGGGGCCGATGATAACGGCGGTAACGCCTAATGTTGGTCTGGCTGGGACGACAGTAGTGATAACGGGAACGAACTTCCTGGTAGATCCGGGAGCGGCCAACAGGTCAACGGCATCATACCATGTGACATTCGGTCTCAACAGGATAACAACGAACAATGTGCTTGCGTGGAGCGACACATCGATAACGGTCAAGGTGCCGTCGGTAGCCAACGGTGTATACCCTGTGCAGGTAAGGTCCAATGACAGGGAAAGCAACTTTGTTGACTTTACGGTGGGAATTCCGACCAATGTTCCGCCTGATGCCCCGACCAACCTAAAGGGTGTTGCGGATTCCACCAGCCAGATAACCTGGACCTGGAGCGACAACTCGAACAATGAAACAGGGTTCCAGCTGTTCGATGCCGCAGCTTCTCTTAAGGCGGCAACGGCGGTTAACACTGCATCCACAAAGGAAGCGGGACTGTCGCCCAACACGCCGTATACAAGACATGCGGTGGCCTATAATGCTCACGGGACCTCGGACAAATCCAATACCGAGACCAGATATACTCTGGCCAATCCTCCCGTCAATCTGAAGCAGGCAGGTTCTACGGCTTCCACGATATCGTTCACCTGGAATCCGGGGCCGGGCGGAGCCAGCAAGTACTCTATTTACAGGGCCGAAACGATCACAGAAAAATCGACCATAGACCCGTCAAGCGTAAAGTGGATAAAGCTTGCCGACTCGGCGGTCGAAAGAAAATATACGGACACCGGCTTGAAGCCAAATACCAAGTATCTGTACGGAGTATCGGCTTATAACGGGGACATGATAGAGACCACCGTGATGGGCCTGGATAACATGACGACAATGAGCACGCTGTCAGACGATGTGCCTCCAACTATAACCAATGTCACGTTCAACGACAAGAGCGTGCTGCCCAGGGACATAATAAGAAGGGTCCCGACGCTGAAAGCCACGATCCTTGATGATGTTGCGGTAGATGCTGCGACCATACTTGTTGACCTGGGCGCGCCATACAGCACTTCTTCTGACCCGGCTGTGGCTTACGACGCGGCAACGGGAGCAACGGTCCTGACCCTTGTAAGCCCGCTTTCTGAAGGGGCGCTCACCGTTACGATCACTGCCAAGGATACTTCCGGAAATACGGCGACCCACAGCATAGTTGTAAGGGTGCCGTCGGATGATGTGTATATAGAAGGAGACCTGTTCAATTATCCTAACCCATTCAATCCTCTTGGCGAGGTGACAAAGTTCGGGTTCAACCTAAGCCAGGATGCAAATGTCAACCTGTACCTGTTCGACACCTCCGGCAGGATAGTGCTTAACAGGGCCCACGCGGGCACAGCCGGCTACAACGAGATAGAGTGGAACGGCACCAATGATTATGGAGAGGTCTCGGGCAACGGCGTGTATCTTGCCAGACTTGTCTACGGCAGCAAACTCCTTGGTAAATGCAAGGTGTGGGTGGTGAAGAGATGAACATAGTGAAGAAATACATATCCTTATTTGCAGCACTGGTGCTTACGGCAGGGATAGGGCTTGCCGCAGAGATCGGCTCTTTTTCGGATCCGATGTACATCGGTGTTGGCGCAAGGCCTCTTGGTATGGGCAAGGCTTATGTTGCTGTTGCCCAGGACGGTGAGACACTGTTCCTGAACCCTGCCGGTCTTGGCAGGCTTAACGGCCCTAAACTTACAAGCATGTATTCCTCGCTCATGGGAGATGTCAGCTATATGGCCCTTGCCGGGACTTATCCTCTTGAGGTAGGCTCTGTCGGACTGGGCTATGTTGGTTCGCGCGTTGACAATATATGGATACTCGGCAGCGATGCGGTCTCCGCAGACCATTATCCGACCCCGGCGGGACTCGGAGGCTGGAGCAATAATCTGCTGTTCTTGTCATACGGCTTTCCTCTGTCGGCAGTGACCGAACACGGCAAGGACCTTTATTTTGGCGCCAACCTTAAGTATTTTGATAAAGTAAATTCCGGTACCAGCGATGCCACGGCGGCTGACGGCAGGGGGGTCGATCTTGATCTTGGCGTACTTTATACTCCCAAAGGCTGGCTCAGCCTGGGACTTAACCAGCAAAACATTCTTCCTGCCAGCCTGGGAGGGGTAGTTACCTATAAGAGCGGGATAGAAGAAAGCATACCGTCCATCACAAAGGCAGGCGTCAGCGTGGGTGTGCTAGGAAAGGCTGACAAGGCCCTTATCGAATCCAACATGAAACTGACCCTTGCCGCGGATGCCGACCTTTATCCGTTCGATCCCAAGAGGCAAGCAGGGCTGCATCTGGGCGCCGAATGGTGGCCCATAGAAGCACTTGCCCTGCGTGCCGGTATCGACAAAGATCCCGTTCCTGCTACCGTGAGCGCGGCTGAGGCTACAAACCTTACTGCCGGTGTCGGCCTCAGGCTTAGCGGGATAGCCTTTGATTACGCGTATCATCCGTATTCTTCTATTAAAGAGAACGCGACCCACTACTTCTCTATCTCATATGTCGGAAGCGACGAAGAGAAGAAAAAAGAAGGCTATATCACTATGCTAAAGCCAAGGGACAAGCTTATCACAAGAAGGAACTATGTTACCGTTTCCGGCATAGCTCATCCTTCTGTGGACAGGATAGAGGTCAACAAAGTTCCGCTCGCATACGACCGCCGGACTTCCGACAGGACCTTCAGCCAAAAGATAGATCTGCCGGTGCATGGCAAGAACCTGCTCATCATCGAAGCGTTCGACGGCAAAGGCAATCTTCTTGAAAGCCACAGAAGAAGGATCTTAAGGCTTAAGACATTTGGCGATGTCGGCGAAGATCACTGGGCAAGGCTCCCGATAGAGTATTGCGCCACCGGCGACCTTGTAGAAGGCTATCCTGACAGCAGCTTCAGGCCGGAAAGGGTTTTGACAAGAGCAGAACTGGCCACGATACTGGTCAGGGCAAAGGGAGAATCTCTTATAGATTATGATCCCAAAGTCAAGCTGTATCCTGATGTCGCTCTGGGCCACTGGGCATCGGTATACATTAAGACCGCAACAGCCAGGGGGCTTGTGGTCGGCTATCCTGACGGGACCTTTAAGCCAAGCAGGATAATAAACAGGGTAGAAGGGGTCTCGGTCCTGTCAAGGTTTGACGGACTGAATTCGCCGATACCGGAATACAAGCCGTATTCCGATGTCGGACTAAAGCACTGGGCTGTAGGGTCCATTGAAGCGGCCAAGCAAAAAGGCCTGCTTGACTTCATAACTTCCGACAGGCTCCTGTTAAAGCGGGGACTGGCAAGGTCCGAGGCTGTAGAGATGCTGGCCAAGACCGATTACGGCAAGGAAAGAATAGACTGGCTGCTTGACTGGGAACGCGGCTACGGCCCCAATTCCATGGCCAATGTTAAAAAACCGAGGCAGTTCTTCCTAAGGTCAGAGAATTACTAGGCCCAGACTTATCAAGGGCTTTCCAAAATGTTATAATCCCTTCCTGAGGCGCATATCCGCATGTATCTGATCGCAGGGCTCGGTAATCCGGGCAAAGAATATGAAGAAACCAGGCATAACCTTGGCTTTGAGGTTATAGGCCGCCTTGCTCTTGAGGCCGGGGCAGTCCTCAAAAACGACCGCAAGTTCAGGGCAAAAGCGACAAAGGCCGCTCTTGCCGGCCAACACGCTGTCCTTTTGGCCCCGCAGACCTTTATGAACCTGAGCGGACAGGCGGTAAAAGCCGCGTCGGATTACTACAAGATACCCCCGGACAAAATAGTGCTTGTCTATGATGACATTGACCTTGAAGAAGGTCAGGTCAGGATCAAGGTCGGAGGAGGTTCTGCCGGCCACAAAGGGGTAGGATCGGTGATAGAACATCTAAATGCCAGGGATTTTATAAGGGTCAGGATAGGAGCGGGCCGTCCCGTTTTAAGGGAGGCCGCAGACCATGTCCTTTCCAGGCTGGAAGAAGATAAAAAGGATGTTTTTTCTTCCGCCTTAAATACGGCCGCGCTTGCGGTCGTTGAAATTGTGGCGAACGGACCCGAGGCCGCAATGAACAAGTTCAACGGGGTCTAGGAAATGCTGACGGACCTCTTTGAAGTTTCACGGCTGGTAAAAAGCAGGATAGACCCCGCACAGATACTTAACGCAGGCCGGGTGAGCGGCCTGTTTTCAGGCGCAAAGGCCGTTTTCATGGCCGTCCTTTCCGAAAGTTTCAAAAAAACCCTTATCCTTGCACCCACCGGACAGGAGGCCGAAAAACTATTCGGCGACCTCAAGTATTTTCTTGATGAAAAGAATTGCGGGCTTTTTCTCCTGGACTTAAAAGAGGCTGAGTCAAGACTGCCGGCCTTGAAAGCCCTGTCAGGCAGCGGAAAAACCGTTGTTGTGTCTTCGATCGGGGCCTCAAAAGCAGTTACTTTTTCTCCCGGTCAGCTGGATAGGTCCAAAATAGTCCTCAAAGAGGGGATGTCTCTAAGAATAGAGCGGCTTATCGAAGACCTTATCAGGTCCGGTTTTGTCCGCCAGTCTATGGTGGAAGCAAGCGGGGAGCTGGCCGTAAGGGGAGGTATCGTTGATATCTTCCCCGTTATCCAGGCTCCGGTAAGGATAGAATATGACGGAGACAAAATAGCGTCCATAAGGCATTTTGAAGCGCTTACACAGAGATCGACCCAGAAGATAGAGCAGACGGAAATACTGCCGGCAAAAGAGACAGGGACTTCCAGTATCTTCGACTACTTTTCAAAAGGGGACGCTGTTTTTATCGATGAGCCGCAGGCTTTCAAAAAAGAAGACCTGGGACGGATAAAAAGCGCGCAGGTGATTTTTAACGCGCTGCCGCGGCAGGACGGCTTTATAATGGAGGCTCAAACCCCTCAAAACTATGCCTTGCGCAGCGAGGATCTTATTTCGGACTTAAAAAAACAAAGCGGCAGGGTCTATATAGTTACCGGTCAGGACGAGCGCCTGGCAGAACTGCTGGATGAAAGCGGCGTTCAAGATCCTGAGGTAAAGCTGGTCCGGGGGCAGCTTTCGCAGGGATTTATGCTTCCTGATCTAGGTCTGGCCGTGTTTACGGACAGGGAGATCTTCGGAGAAAAATTCGTTCAGCGCAGGTTCAAGGAGCCAAAAGAAGAGATCCCGCTGCGGGGGGCCACGGTTGACTTTAAAGAGGGGGACTTTGTTGTCCACAAGGACCACGGAATAGGGCTTTACAAAGGCATTGTATCCCAGACATTCAACGGCAGGACCTGCGACTATCTTTTTATCCAGTACCGCGGTCAGGACCGGCTTTATGTGCCGGTCGATAAGATCCAAAAAGTCCTTGCCTACAGGGCCGCCTCAGAACATGCTCCGGACCTCAACAGCCTTGGCGGGCACGAATGGCACACGGCAAAGAAGAAGGCAAAAGCCTCGGCAAAAAAGCTTACTCAGGACCTTCTGGACCTGTACAGTTCCAGGAACAGCCGTACAGGTTTTTCGTATCCTCCGGACAATGTTTGGCAGCACGAATTTGAAAGCGCCTTTCCTTTTGATGAAACACCTGACCAGGCATTGTCTATCAGAGCCGTCAAGAACGACATGGAATCCCAGAGGCCTATGGACAGGCTCCTGTGCGGGGATGTCGGCTTTGGGAAAACAGAGGTCGCTCTGCGGGCGGCCTTTAAGGCGGTCTGTTCCGGAAAGCAGGCTGCTCTGCTGGTCCCTACAACCGTTCTTGCCGAGCAGCATTTTCAGACGTTCAAGTCAAGGTTTGCCCCTTTTCCGTTCCGGGTCGAGATGCTTTCACGGTTTCGGACCAAAGAGCAGCAGAAGGCAACCGTGAGCGGCCTTGAGGAGGGGACAGTTGATGTGGTCATAGGAACGCACCGCCTTTTGTCAAAGGATGTAAAGTTCAAGGACCTTGGGCTATTAATAGTGGACGAAGAGCACAAATTCGGCGTCGGCGACAAAGAAAAATTAAAGGCCATGAAAAAAGGGATCGATTGCCTGTCCATGTCGGCCACCCCCATACCAAGGACCCTTTATATGGCGCTTTCCGATCTCTGGAACATCAGCGTTATAGAAACACCTCCCCCGGGAAGGTCTTCGATAAACACCAGCCTGCTGCCCTGGAGCCAAAAGGCGCTAAGAGATGCTGTTGTAAGAGAGATAGACAGGGGCGGCCAGGTTTTCTATATCCATAACAGAATACATTCCATCCGGTCCGAGTCCGAAAGGCTTAGAGAAGCCGTTCCAGAGGCCAGGATCGCCCTGGCCCACGGCAGGATGAAGGGGCACGAGCTTGAGCGCATAATGCTGGATTTTATCGAGAAGAAATATGATGTCCTTGTTTCTACCGCAATAGTTGAATCCGGGATAGACATTCCCAGTGTCAACACGATACTCATAAATGATCCTGCCAGGTTCGGGCTTTCTACCCTGTACCAGCTGCGCGGCAGGGCCGGCAGGTCGGATGTTAAGGCCTACTGCTATCTGTTATACTCCGACCCCTCCGGGCTCAGCGGTCCTGCTCTAGAGCGGCTTTCAGCCATCAAGTCGTTTACCGAGCTTGGAAGCGGCTATAAGATAGCCATGAGGGACCTTGAGATAAGGGGCGCCGGCGAGGTCCTTGGCGCCAGGCAGAGCGGGCATATCGCCACGGTAGGGTTTGACCTGTTCTGCGAGATGCTTAAAGAAGCCGCCGACAGGGCAAGGGGGATTAAGCCGCATAAAGAAAGGGAAGTAAAGATCGAACTCCCGGTCGACTCTTATCTGCCCGCTTTCTATGTCGAGGGCGAGAACGAGAGGATCTCTTATTACAGGAGGCTCAATACGGTTTCTTCGGATGAAGGGATAAAAGATATAAGAGAAGAGCTCCTTGACCGTTTCGGAAAGCTTCCGCGGCAGGCCGAAAACCTCTTTGAAATGATGGGGGTCAGAATTACCGCCCTTAAAAAAGAGGTACGCTCGGTAACCTATAAGAACGGTTCGCTTGTCATAGAGAGGGCATCATCAAAAGACATTATCAGAGTGGAAAATGAAGGCGAAGCCGCTATCATCCGTCTGGCAGAAAAAAGCCTCTAATTAACTGCAAATTTGCCGGGAGTATCAGGCGACCTCAGAGAGTTTTCTTGCCACTTCGACATTAAGAAGCGGTCCGACCAGCATTACCGGTTTAATTGTGAAGCAGGTGTGTTTTCCGTTGACAGAAATGTTGTGCCCGCGGGCTTTCCAGAAATCATCAAGCGCGGAACTCAGCTGTGCTCTGTCTTCCGGGGAATCATCGTACGCTTTTGTGCTATTCAGATACGGACGGCCGTCCCGGTTTTTAAGGTCCTTAAGCCGATCCCAGGCCTGTGCCGGAGTAATGTCCGGGGCTGAGCAAGAATTATTCTGAGCAGGCCTGCTGACAAAGGTTCTGTGCCCTTCAGGGGCCGGGCTTATGGGTGAATTTTGTCTTGCATAGACCTGTTCGGGGCCTTTATTGGGGCTTTCGGCGGACCTAACGATGGAGTCAAAAACTTCTTTTGACAATTGGATCCGGCCGTTCTCCATCTGGACGGGGCCGCCGCTCTTTCTTAAATTGATAATTCCCATAGCGATCCTGGCAAGGGTTGCAGGGTCTTTTTTTAGATCAGCAGTGTTCAGCACCTCGCCGCCGACATTGACAAGCCCGAGTATGCCGGCGGCATCTTCCGGCGTAAATGGGCGGGGCTTTGCCTGTCCTACAGCCTGTGTTTGAGACAGAGGAAGGGTCATTTTGGACCTCCATCTATATATCGCAGCAGAGGACATCTAACTTGCGCTTTTGTTGTATACTGGATAAAAGGCTTTTTATGAAAGAAATTGACCAGTTAAAGCAGGTCGTGGACCGGCTCAGGGGCAAAAAAGGCTGCCCCTGGGACAAAAAGCAGACCCACAAGACCCTCAAGCCGTACATGATCGAGGAAGCCTACGAGGCGCTTGATGCGATAGACAGGGAAGACCCGGACAAACTA
>JBAZKV010000037.1 GCA_041650635.1 Candidatus Margulisiibacteriota bacterium
TGGCCGCCACGCGTTATATAATAACGAATGGAGGAGTGGCCGAGTGGTTGAAGGCGGTCGCCTCGAAAGCGACTATACCTTAACGGGTATCGGGGGTTCGAATCCTCTCTCCTCCGTTTAAGTCTTGAGCAATAGTGTGAGTGCTGAGGCTCGAGCGCTCATGACTCAAGACTCACACTCAAACTCACACTGGGATTTAAATGGTAAGGAGCAACCCAATGAATGAAGTGCTAGACAACATCATGTCCCGCAGGTCTGTCCGAGAGTATTCCGACAAGCCTATTCCCAAAGAAATTCTCCAAAAAATAATCGAAGCCGGTAATATGGCGCCAACTGGCAGCAATGTCCAGCCGTGGAGATTTGTGGTTGTGGAGGGACAGGCCGAAAGGAAAAAACTTGCGGAGCTGAATCTGACCGTCTACAAAGAATGGATAAAAAATGCCCCAACGGTTCTTCAGGAAATGAGAAAAGAAAGGGATGCCATGATGGCGGACCCCATATATTACGGGGCGCCGGTCTATGTTTTTGTTGTGGGTACTCCCGGGATGACCGCTCCAAACGACTGTCCGATGGTCTGTGAAAACATAATGCTGGCGGCAAGGTCTTTCGGGATAGGCAGCTGCTGGGTGTTCTTTGGCCAGCTGGCGCTTGGTGATCCTTATATGCAGGGCCTTCTCGAACTTAAGGAGGGAGAAAAAGTCTTTGGGCCGGTAATTCTTGGTTATCCAAAAGACGGATTTCCTCCGTCGCCTGAAAAGAAAAAGCAGGTTGTCAAAACAGTCTGATAATATTAGAATGTTGTCTAAAAGATCAGAAAGGAGCTATCATGAACCCGTTCTTGAAATATCTGAACCCGGTACTGTTCCTGCTGGCCTTGATACAGATAGTAAGCGTAGCCCTGTTGATATCGGCGCCTTCTTTTGGGGTGCTGGGCATACACAAGCTTAACGGTCTGCTGCTTCTTACAGTGATAGCGATACATTTCTCGCTTAACTGGCCTTGGATAAAAGCCACCTATCTGTCGGGCAAGAAAAAATAGTCCTATTCGTACCTTAGAGCTATGACGGGCAGGAGGTTTGAAGCCCTCCAGGCCGGCCACAGGCTGAAGATGAGTCCTGTTAGCACCGAGAAGACAAAGGCAAGCAGAACGGAGTCCATCGAAATAAATATAGTCCAGCCCAGAAAATAGGCAACAAGCCACGAGATGCCGGCTCCGAAGGCTATCCCAAGCAGTCCTCCTATAAGGCAGATGAGTATGCCTTCCACAAGAAATTGAAGCATTATGTCGGTGTTCTGAGCTCCGAGCGCCTTTCTGAGCCCTATCTCTCTTGTGCGTTCCATGACCATGACCAGCATGATGTTCATTATCCCTATGCCGCCAACCAGAAGGCTTACCGCGGCTATTGCTCCCAAAAGCAGCGCAAAAGTGCGTATCATTTCGCTGGCTGCTTTTTGGATGTCCGCCATATTGCGCACCTCTATCTGATCGGACTGGCTTTCCTGAAGGCGGTGGTTCTTAACTATAAGGGCCGTGATCTCTTCCTGGGCTTCGGGAATAAGTTCCGCGTCACTTACCTGGACATCAAAGTAATTTATGTAATCGACTCCTAAAACTCTATACATGGCAGTGGTGACCGGGACAACTATCTGGTCGTCAGAATTCCTAAACCCTGCAACCCCTTTTTCCGGAAGGATGCCTATCACTTCAAAATTGATGCGGTTGATCCTAATGTATTTGCCCACAGGGTCTTCCTGCGGGAAAAGTTCTGACGCCACGGTTTTGCCTATCACGGCAACCTTGGCCCTGCTGGCAATCTCGTTCTGGGTAAAGAACCTTCCAGAGGCTGGAAAGGAATCCCTGACCTGCTGATAGTCGGTGTTGGTGCCGGTAAGCGATGTTCTCCAGTTCCTGGCGGAGTGTACCGCCTGGACCCTGCCCGTTGCATATGGGACCGCTCTTGCAACGGAATGCAGCTTTTGAAGCGCGGTAAGGTCCTCGAACCTGAACCTGGTTACGGAATCGGTTCCTGCCGAGATCCCCCCAGACCGGAATGATGTTCGCACCATAAGGACATTCTTGCCAAGGGAGGCAAGGCTTTTTTCCACCTGCTTTTGAGCGCCGAGCCCGATGGCAAGCATTGCAATTACGGCCGCAACTCCTATCAGGATGCCGAGGATAGAAAGGAAGGTCCTGAGTTTATTGGTCTTGAAAATGGACAGGGCCTCCAGTACATAGTCTTTTACCGATTCAAAACTGATTATGCGTCCTCTTTTGAGCTTTGAAGTTATGTTAGCCGGGGAGGCCGCATCAGAAGCCTGCTGGCGGCCTTTTTTTTCATCTTTTATTATTCTTCCGTCCTTAAGCACGATGACTCTGCTTACTTTTTCCGTCAATTCCGGGTTATGGGTTATCATGAGGATGGTGTTGCCTTCCCGGTTGAGCTCGCCCAGAAGTTCCATTATCTCTTCGGTTGACTTTGAATCAAGGTTTCCGGTAGGCTCATCGGCCAGTATCACAAGAGGTTTGTTAGCCAGCGCTCTAGCTATGGCAGCCCTCTGCTGCTGGCCTCCAGAGAGCTCTGTCGGAAGGTGGTGGAGCCTGTCCGACATGCCTATCCGTGCAAGGACCTCCCTGACCTTTTTTTCGTCCCCGGAGGACCTGCTCTGGGCGTAGATAAATGGAAGCATGACATTTGTCAGAACATTGAGTCGGGGCAGGAGATTGAACATCTGAAAGATGAAACCGAAAAACTTGTTGCGCAGCATCGCAGATTCTTTGTCGGAAAGCTTTGAGACCTCGGAGCCGGCCAATTTGTAAGAACCTGTGTCCGAGCGGTCAAGAAGCCCTAAAATGGCAAGCAGTGTCGATTTTCCGGAGCCGGAGGCGCCCATTATGGCGACGAATTCCCCGGGTTCTATCTTCAGGTCTACATTGTCAAGGGCAACCACTTTGGGAGCGTTGCCTATGCAGTAGGTTTTGGAGATCCCTCTTAGTTCAATTAGCGCCATTGTCTGTTTAATTCTGCTTGCTGAACGGGTTTACAGCCCCGGGCCTGCGTCCAGAGGGGGCCATCAGCTGCTGTGCTGTTTTTGCGTCCGGTATGATGACGGTATCGCCTTCAGACAGTCCCGAAACCACCTCAACGCTTCCGGAGCTTTCTATGCCCGTTTGTATCTGTATGCTTTTCAGTTCGTTATCCGTTTTGTTCTTGATAAAAGCGTAGGAATTTTTCCCCCTGGTCTTTATGGCTTCCGATGGAAGGAGTAGAGCGTTCTGTCTGCTTTTTATCATAAAATTGACCGAGGCGCTCATCCCGGCCCTAAAGAAAGAGGGGACATGGCTTGGCAGCACATCAACCTCGTAGATATTCACATTGTTGATGGTCTTTGATTCGTAGGCTATATGTTCTACGGCTCCGGGAACTATTTCTTCCGGGTAGGAGTCAAGGATTATACTGACCTGCTGGCCCTTTATGATCCTGCCTATGTCCGTTTCATCCACCTGTGCTTTTACGATAAGCTTATCGGCCATTACAAGTATAGGGTCGCTGACATTGACCGACTGGCCTGATTCAACCGGCCTTTGTATAATAAAGCCGTTGATAGGGCAGATGACCGGCGTGGCCTTGTAGACATCCTCCCATTTTGAAACCTCTTCCTGACCCTTTGCTGCTGCCGCATCCAGAAGAGCCGCGCGTTCGTTGGAGCTCATCCTGGCCAGGACCTGTCCTTTGCTTACTGTTTGCCCCTCTTTTACGAGGATCGTCTCTATTCTTCCTGCAACTGGAGGTTTGATCTCAAGCCTGTTCCTTGGAGTGACTATTCCCGTGGAAGGAATGGAGGCCCTGATAGTTCCTTTGAAAACGGTTGCGGTCTTTTGCTCTTCCTTTTTATCGTTGGAGCAGGCGCAGGCAAAGGTCAGGATAAACAGTACAAACATGACCCTAAAAAGTTTCATTCTATATAACCTCCGTATGAATTGTACCAGGCCGCTTCAGAAAGAAGGGCGGACCTCTTGGCGCTTAACAGGCTCTTTCCTGCGTTGATATAGGAATTCTCTATCCTGTCCCAGTCGTCGTAGGACATAAGGCCGTTCATATATTTGGCCCTGGCTATCATCGCCCTCTCTGCCGCGGTCTTTAGGAAGAACTGAGCTACTTCAAGCGCCTCCAATTTGTTCTCCAGGTCTATATAAGCGGCCTCTACAGAGTACCTCAGCTGCTTTTTTGTGTTCTCAAAGTCTTGCCTTGCTTTTTCCAGGGAGTTCCTTTTTATGAAAACATCGGCTATGTTGGTGCCTCCGGGAAAGAACGGATACGAAAGGTTTATGGCCCACGACCTCGACTGTGCAAGCGAACTCCAGCTGCTGCCGCTGTTCCTGATGCTGCCTGTCAGCGAAACGGCAGGTAAAAAACCCGAGATGACCGCCTGGGAGTCGATAAGAGCGCTTTCCAAAGTATACTGGGCCATCAGATAAGAAGGGGCGGTTTCTATCAGCCGGTCAAAATCGGGGCGGACTTTTTTTGAAACATTTTCGTCAAGTTTAGCTTCTGCGATGCTTTTGCCGATAACCTGAGATAGTTTGATCTGCGCCAGTGCTTGGGACCTTTTTGAAGCCTCAAGGGTATACTGCGCGTCCAGCTTGTCAGCCTGTGTCAGCATCAGGTTGCCCTTGTCCTCGCGGCCGCTTTCGTACCGCAGCTGGACCAGGTCGTTATTGTCTTTTCTGCGCTTAAGGATCTGTTGCTGAAGTGAGATGTTCTCCTTTGAGATCTGCATGTCCACAAAGGCGCTTCTTGCGTCATAGAGAGAGTCCGAAAGGGTCTTGTTGAACGAGGATTCATAATACTTAAGCTGAGCAAAGGCTTTTCTGGAAGTGTTCAGATCGGAAAACCCGCTGAACAGGTTCTGTGTGGCGCTTAAGCCGTAAGAGTCTGAAGAGGTCCTTGGCGAAGTGTCGGAGGTGCTCTCTCCCAGGGATACAGAGGCGGAAAGCTGGGGGAGGAAAGAGCCCAGGGTTCTGTAGTAGGACCAGCGGCCCGCTTCCATCTGCTTTTGCGAACTCAATATGCTGTTGTTATTAACCCTGCAAAGCGCGGCAACCTCTTTCCAGGTCTCGGCAAAAAGTGCCGGCTGGGTAAGAAGCAGTAGTGTTGCCGCCAGAACAGAAAAATACTTTTTCATCTGTGCCAATTATATCATTTTCCTTTTTTGCGGTCCCATTTTTTAGCCTTGTCGCGGCCCTGTTTCATCAGGCCCTCGAGCTTTTCCTTTTGTTCTTTTGTAAGGTCTTTGCGCAGAGCTATCATCTGGTCCATTCTCTTTAATCTGATCTGGTCCTCATTTTTGCTTATCTGCTGCATATAACCGAACAGCAGTTCCCTGTTGGGCGAGTCTTTTGCAAGTTCAGTCCCTATCTTGTCAAACAATTCCCGGTTCCTTGAACGGGTCGTTCCCGCCTCTTTTTCCAATGCTTTTGCCATGGACAGGTACTTGTCCTTTTGCGCCCGGCTGAGCCCGAGCTCGGACACTATCCTTGCCATCATCCTCTCTCCTGGGTCCCCAAAGGGTCTGCCTGGCCCTCTGCCCAATGCAAAGGAGGCTGTGTTCAACGCTGTTGCGAGCACCAAAGAGATCATCAGGGCCGTCAATTTGTTCCTCATCGTTTTTTCCTCCCGTAATATTTGACAGGCGTCAAATAGCAATGGTTCCAGTTAATCGGAAAATAGATAATTAAAGACCGGCTGTTTTGTCGTTTCCAACGGTTGAAAGATGTAAGATCTGAAAGGGCCGGCTCCATACCGTTCGATCCTTGAAAAGTTCAGATACATGGTTAACCCCAGGAACAAAATGGCTGCCATTCCTGCCGACAGCCAGAGGGCTGAATGAGTTTGACGGTGGAGAACAGTGTCCAGGCGAACACGCATTTTTGGATCGTCAAGGCCGGTCCGGATGCATTTAAGCCTGGCTATGTACTCCTCATAATTTTTATATGCCGCCATTTTTTACCACTTCCTTTCTTATTATTTCTCTTGCCCGGAAGAGATTTGATTTTACCGTTCCCAGGGCAAGCCCCATGATCTCGGAGATTTCTTCAAGCTTCTTCTCTTCAACATCCGAAAGCAGCAGTATCATCCTCTGTTTAGGGTTCAGCTTCTTTAACGGCAGGAGCTCTTCAAGGTCGGCAGCTTCCTGTTCCTTTTCTGCTTCAACATGCCTTTCCAGGTGCAGCAAATCGACAAGCGACTTATACCTGTTCTTTTTGTTGACAAAACTTATGGCAGTGTTGGATGCCACCCTGTATATCCAAGTCTCAAGGGAAGAATCCGCCCTGAAGCCCTTTAGCCCCTTGTGTATGTTAAGGAATACTTCCTGGAACAGGTCCTCCCGGTCCTGGACGGTAAAAACGAACCTGGAGATTAGGTTCCAGACATTCTTTCTGTTGTCCTCATATGCTTGGGAAAAATCAGGTTTGGCCATGGCTGCTCCGATCTGGTCCTTACATACGGTTGGACAAGCCCGAGCCCAAAAAAGTTCCGCTTTGATCGGCCGTCAATTGACGGTAATAGTCTGGCTTTTGGAAACGGTATTGGTCCCGTTGGAAACCACGACCGTCAGGTTGTAGGACCCGGCTGCGGAAGGGGCGAGCCAGGTGGCGGTGTTGTTGGAGGTGGCTGTATAAGAGCCCCCGCTGCAGGTCCAGTAATAGGTCAGGTCAAGCCCGTCCGGGTCCGAGGCGGTCACGAGAATGCTTATCGTGCTGCTCACGCTTACGGTGGTTTGGGAATAAGTCACGACCTCTATCGTCGGTGTGCCGGGAACGACAGAAACGATGTTCAAGTTCCCTGTTGTGGATTGGGCTTTTGAGTTCGTAACAGTGACGCTTACTGCCGAGGTCGTAGCGCTGGAAGGAGCTCTCCATTCCACCGTCGGCCCGTTTGAACTGAGCAAAGTACCTCCGGAAGCCGTCCACGAATAGCCCAGTGAATAGCCGTTGGGGTCCGAGGCTTCGCATGTCAGCACGGAAGTTTTATTAATGGCAACTTTAGTCGGAGTGGACTTAAGGTTCGTGATCACAGGGTCCTCGGGGTCGTTCACTGTTATCTGTGTCGAGTTTGAGGTGGTTGTGGACCCGTCGCTGACCACGACAGTTATTGTATATGTCCCAGTTGTTGTCGGAGCGGTCCAGGTAACTATCTTGCCTCCGGAACTTGAAAGAGTTCCTCCTGTCGCGACCCAGGTATATGTAAGGTCTGATGAATAAGGCGATACCGCTTCGCAGGAGATCGTGGACGAGCCTCCAGTTATTACCGTTGCAGGGGATGCCGTAACGGAAGTGACAATGGGGGAGGTCCTGTCGGTTACATAGATGGTTACGGTGTTGGAAACCGACTGCGAGCCGTCGCTGACTATCACCACGATAGTGTAAGAGCCTTTTGTGGACGGGGCTGTCCAGTAAACCGTATTGCCGGAGGTGCTGGACAGGGTCC
>JBAZKV010000038.1 GCA_041650635.1 Candidatus Margulisiibacteriota bacterium
AGACTAAAGAGGCTAAAGGCGACTGTCGTTCCTGGAGCTGCTGTAACCTCATGGTGGTCAGGAAGCCGACGCTGGGCCTTAATTCGGCTAAGAACTGGGAGAACTTGGCATTATCTGTGTAGCTCCTGATGAATACCTCATGCAGGCCTCGCGGATCTACACCTTCGCCAAGCAAGATCTTGAATATCCCTGCCTGCTCTGAAGGGGACATCGCATGGAAGCGCTTGGCCTTCTGGATATCAGTGATGATCTCTACCAGACCCAGGCCGAGCACTGCGTCCTCTCCGGGGAGAAGATTGATATAGGGGAAGGCGCCGATGTTGACGAGCTCCTCCTCTATCTCTATCTCCAGGAAGGAAATGGACCTTAAGGCGCGCCTGTCTATCACTATAATGCTGCAGCTGTCGGAGAACACTAAGCGCGGGCTGCCTTCAACGAGTGAGATATTCGGCCTGTTGCCCAGGAGGTTGGGGAACCTGGCTGAGGCGTTACGTAAGGCCTGGGCATAGGCTGTGCCCAGGTTAATTGATTCAGGCACGCTGATGTGATCCTTTATATAGTCATGGACCTCTCTGATCGGGCCTTCAAAGAGCACTCTGCGCACAGGCTCTTGATGGTCGTGCTTTATGCCGGAGGTTTGAGTGAGCATGGCTTCTGATGCGCTTCTCTTAGACTTTGGCTGTCTTGTTATGGCGTATGCGGCAATGAGCAAAATGATGACAGTTGCTACAAAAAACTCGGCGTCGGTTAAAAGGAGCGAAAGTATGGCAAAGTAATTGTTTCCGGAATAGGAAACCAGTTCTTTTTTCCAAAGGACCTTTCCCTGCGTAAAAGATATGTCGGAGAAATGATACAGTGTTATTTCATCTGCCGAGAACACACCCCATGACTCATCCTGCAATTCCTCCATAACTTCAAATAAAGCCCGGGTAATTTTTATATCCATAGCTCCATAGGCATAGGCCAAGGTAATATGAGGGGTTATTTCCGGATAAATTGTCGTATCTTGCGCCATCTCTTCCAGATGTTGCCTGAAAATATCATTAAGCAACGCCAGGTCTTTGCTATTCGCCAGGATCGGGATAATTATGACAACCTTGGATTTTGACACAAAAATGTTAATGCCGCGTGCCTCAAATTCAAATGAGTTGTTCAGCCTTTCTGAAAGTATCCGCACAGAGCCTTCCTGCTGCCTTCTAATAGTATCATCATCCAAAGGCGTTTCCTGAGTCTTAAAACCGATGAGTGTCAGGTGCGAAGAAGCGGGCTCCACGAATTCCAAAGGCAGATTATCGCTCTCTTCGCCTAATTTCTGCCTGAGCCGCCTGTCTAATTCCTCTCTCGCCCTTTCAACAGCAACCCTGCCAAACCAAAAGACAGAACTTATCCCGTGCTTCGGTTTCCATCTTTGCTGCCCTGCATCCCACGGGCTAGCTAAAACTATCTCTTCAGGTATTCCTGCCTGACAATCCGCATTAGCTAAATCAAGTTGTTCCCTAAATCTTCTCACCAATCCCTCATCGGCATCAATTTTCCTTTGCCGCGATTTGTTCAAGGCCCTTTGCTTGATCGCCTCTACCATAGAATAATTTGTGCCCACTATTTGCGGAATGTATCCCATGCCCGTTGCCCTTCCGATTCCCAGCTGCGTTCTTCTGCCGAGGGAAATATGGGTCATACCGTAAGGGCCTCCATGGAAATCACTACTGCAACTTGATAAGATATTATCATCCGCCGTTCTTGCTGCGTTCTTTCCTTGAATAAATGCGGTTAATGCGCTTATCCATTGCGCGTTCTGGTCAGGATGATAAACTTCAATGCCGTCAACGAAACCCGGATATTTCGCAAAGGTTGCCTCAATCCTGGCAATCTTTAGATTTCTTCTCGCCGCAGGCCTTTGCTCCCCTGCTGCTACGCGCCTTTGCACATCGTGCTTGTTTACCGTTACATAACGCGGATGGGCAAAAAAGACTACTGCGGCATGGGACCGCAAAAACCGTAAGGCATCGCCGATCTTCATGCCAAAAACCCCGCTCGCCCGCAGATCTTCATTGCCGGCCACAACGCCCTTGCCTCTTTTGATCTTGTTGACCGCTTTTTCCAGCATACTTAAGTCAACGCCGTATTTCCTGTACAATGCATAGACGACATAGGAAGATGTCCAATAGCCGGGCTGAAGGTTCATAAAATCTTTTTCTTCCAATTCCAGACATTCAAATGAGATACCGGACAGCGATTCCTTTCTTTCACTAAGGCCCCTCAAGGTATTTAATAAATCATTGGTTACATTGCTGATATAATTATGTGTCCTGGCGAGCGTCCGGGCCTCGGCTGAGGTTCTTGTCTTTCTTAACCACCCCAGGAATTCATCCATAGTTTCCCTGCCCTTAATGCCGCGTCCGATCGGGAAATATGCGAGGATATGGCTGGGTAATTTGGTAAAGCAGGCATCTATTTCTATCCCCGGGATTACCTCAAAATCCACAAAACCTTCATCGCGTATTACCTTAGCGGCAAGGACAGCTTCTTCCATATGTTCAAACGTGTTGTGGTTGGTAACTGCTAAGGTACGCATACCTCCAAACCAGGCCCTGGCAACAAGGCCGGCCGTTGACAATATTCCGTCGGAATGATATGTATGGGTATGCAGGTCGATTCTGCCTTCCAATGCTCCATCCGGCACCAGCACTTTATTCTTAACCGCCTTTACCAGGATCCTCAACAACTGAAGCCGCTGCTCCATATTTACGATCCTGGCGTCACCGATCTCAACCAAAACAAGAGCGCTTATTATCTGAAGCGCTGTCCCTTCTGCTGTAACTGCTTCTTCTAATGCCTGCCTTAGGCCTGCATCAAAAGGATTATAGAAAAAGGCTGTTTTGACATCTTCGGCAGCTTTAAACATCTCTGCAGAATTTATTTGCTGGGCTTGCGCACCTTCGTTCCTATGGTAATATTCTTTAGCCAGCCTGGCCTTTTCTCTCCATAGACCGATAAGAGCGTCATTCCTCTTTATCCCCGAGGTCTGGGTGCGTGAGGCACGTGATGCGTTTCTCTTTATACCCGAGGTCTGGGTCTGGGAAGCCCCTGAGGCGTCCCTCTTAGCAGCGGCGGGCTGGGCGGTACCTTGCGCCTTATAAGCGTCTGCGATAGCCTTGGTGTGCCTGGCCAGAGTTTTGGTGCTGTAATATATTTTTTTGTCGGCGATGACAAAATCTCCTTTGCCGCTCATCTCTTCGTATATGTGAATGCCGCGCGAAGTAAGATATTCCCTATCGGCATCGGTGATAGGCATAAGCGGATATTTTAGGGTCTTAGAAAGTTTGTCCGCCCTATCAATGAGGAATCGCTGCCTTGTAGCATCTGTCCAATAAGCCTGATCCTTCATAACGGTATTGGCCGCGACAAATTTGTCGGTGGTAGTAAGGTCTCCTCTTGATTGTATGGAGGATAACTGTTCCTGTCCGGCGGGAGTGAGCAGCTTGGCGTATTTTGCCAGGGTGGCATCCAGGTGATAGCAAGCCTTGATCTTTGATTGAGGCACATGCGGCAGGATGACATGGCTGAACATCCTTTCAAAGGTGATTGAACCATCCCCGTTTGAAGCCTGGACGGAGCGCTCAATGGCCTGAAGCTGTTCACGAAGATATATCTCGTCGGTTTCAAGGTCCCAGGCGACCTTGGGCGCGTAGATCACGGCAACCCCTCTTTGTTTGGCGCGGATCAACGCCTGGGCAACGCCACGAGGCAAGAGCTGCGGGGCAGCTGAAGTAAAGGGCGAACCTGCACCAACCAGGATTGCCGAACGGACTTGGTCGAGCATGGCAACTACTTCGGGTTCGGCCTGCGGTGTTTCATTTGGCGCGAGCCTCCTTGGGTTACCCTGAACATCTGCCTCTGCAGGATGAGTAAAAAAGACAGAGCCAAAGTGCCCCTGGTGCTCAGCGTCGGTGATTGCTGACTGTCCGTATATCACGGGCAATCCTTCTTCTCTAGGTTGAGCAGCCAGGCGCGCATCATCAAAGGTCGCCGGCCAGATAAGTACGTCTTCGACTCCGAGCATCTCGCTCATTCTTACGAGGCCTTGCGCGGTATCAATGCGGCCCTCCTGGATTATTCCGTCGCGTAAGGCTACTGTAGTAATATAAAGGTTTTGTCCCGAAGCCTTCTGGTGATCTTTGGGCGCGTAGCCTTTCACAATGGGCATAAGGTGCCTGTCAAAGTACTCTGCGGTGTCAAGCATGTTTGCGCAGAAGAAGAACCAGTCTTCGGGTAATTCCTTCTGGAGCTTGCCAGGCAGGCGGCTTTGTTTTTGGAGACTGATCAGGCGCTGATCAAGAAGCTCTCTCCAGGTTGCAGCGCCCTTTAGATCAAAACGCTTGTTCTTTACGTTAAGCAGCGCGCTCTTTGCCTGTAGAGGCGGATCTTTTCTGGCGGGGGTCCCTGAAATAACAATGCCTGATCCCATATCTCCGGGCGCCGGGAAGTAAACCTGGTAACCATGTCTGATCAACCTTGTAATAGCAGCCGAGTGTCCTCCGTCATCAAAAGTCATGGCAGCTAACCCTGCGATGCGCGGGGCAAGACGGGCTCTCTCTTCGGGCGTATCTGTTCTATGTATCCAGGTGAAGGCCGCACCCATTCTTCCACCGTTGTAACCACCGCCTCCTAAATAGACATATTCGGTGGAAAATTCCTCTGGCCTTGCACCACTCTTTAAGCTCCTGGGCAGGCGCGACTTTAATCCTAAGTCTTGAGGTTGCGGTATAGTATCAACAAACCTTCCAAAGATGACCTGGGCAAGGGTGCGGTCTGTCTTGGTCGCTTCCTTCCAAACAAGATCCAGAAAAGCGGGTTCGAATTCACGGTTCCAGGCATCCTTACCGCCCTTTGCCTTTGCCTGTGCATCCTTCCAGGCGCTGAGGGCTTTATTCCTCTGGGACTTAATCTTCTTCTTGGTCTTTTTATCTTTGGGCAGTTTTTGCGTAAATAAAGGATCACCCTTTAATGCCTGTTTTGCTAACAGGCCTTTTTCTCCTTCGGCAAACATCTTTAATAGGAAGTTGTAGTGCGGGTGCGCTATAGCCTGGCTGGTTATTTCCGTTAAGGCAGCTTTGTGCTCTGAGGCATAGGGTGAATCTGAAGATACGTAATATTCATAGAGGGCCTGTGCTAAGGGCACAGGAGGAGAACGGGATTCTAATAAGTGCTTAAGGGATTCTAACCTTCGCTGGACTTCTTCTGTTTGGCTGGCGAATCTATTAAATTGCATCTGTAAGGTAAGCAACTCGGCCAGGGCTCGGCGCAAAATAGGGTCTAAGAAAGAGGCACCGGGCGCTGGGGCAAAAGGACTTATATAATAAATATCCTCTATCCAGCTATGGTCGGCGATCAATTCAACAAAGGATTCTGTTTCCCATCTCTCCATCTCGCCTAGCTCTTCCGATAATGGGAACGCGGTACCTTTGCTCCTGTCAATTTCAGCTTTGCTATATCTGGGAAGTAGCCCGTAATTCCAGTGTAACAGATAAATCCTAGGTATTGAGAGGGTAAACAGATATTCACTACCATCCTCTGCTTCCGGGAAAGGCAAGCCTTCTTGCACAGATGAATCACTTGCTCCTTCTCGCGCAATAGCAATAGAGCCGGATACAGAAAGCATGGAACTTGGTTCATAGAGATTAAAAGATAGCTTATTGATAATGTCCTGTCTAATACCTAAATTAAATAAACATTCACTTATGAACCTTGATCTTAGCCCTTCTTTATTCTCTTTTAGTCTTTTAATAAAATCTGGCTTGACTAAAACAATACGATACATGGTAACTATGCCTAGGTGCTCCTCAAATCTGTCCCTGATAGCTCTTACCTGGTCAGGCGGTACAGGTTTACCTTGATCTTTATATTGTCTTACAAAGGGAGATGCAAATTCAGCAAAATCGGTTGCTCGAGTAGAGATTCCCGGCTCAACCAGCAAAGGAACAAATTCATGACCTAGCCCTTCAATCGCCTCAATTGCCATTCTGGCATAATCAAGTGTCCACGGTGTCCATGGGTCTTTCTGGGATAAATCATTGATGGCCTTCTGATACGGATTCAACGTCTGGCCTAATCTCCAATAGTATTCTCTGGCAGTAATCTGGCTGGTTAATCTTAAATCTATCAAATCCATGGCTCGTTCTAATTCCTGAGGAGTAAAATTAGCGCGATGATAAACAACCTCTCCCCTCTTTATCCCCGATGTCTGTGTTTGTGTGGCTTCTGTGGCATCTTTCTTTGACCTTGGCTGCCTTGTTATGGCGTATGCAGCAATGAGCAGCGTGATAATTGT
>JBAZKV010000039.1 GCA_041650635.1 Candidatus Margulisiibacteriota bacterium
CCCTGCTTCTGACAGCGTTCGGGGTACTGATGATAGTGCTGGCTGCAAGGCAGTTCAAGAAAAGGCTGGATTAAGAAATGATCTTTGACCACAGGCTGTTCCATCTGATGAAAAAAGAGTTCATACAGCTGCTGCGCGACCGCAGGCTAATAGGCTTTATCCTTGTTGCCCCGGTCATCCAGCTGCTGATATTTGGCTATGTGGCCACCACCGATGTCAGGGACATCCCTGCGGCCTTTATGGACAGCGACAAATCCCGGGACAGCAGGCAGCTTTTATCCAGCTTCAAGAACTCGGGGTATTTTATCCTTAAATACGAGGCAGGGGACCAAAAACATGAAAAAATGCTGCTTGACAGCGGAAGAGTTAAAGCAGCCATAAATATTCCCCCGGAGTATTCCAGGGACCTAAAGTCAAAAGGGACTGCAAAAGTCCAGTTCATAGTGGACGGCACCAACTCAAATGTCGCCGGCATAGCCATGGGATACATCAGCGGGATAGTGTATCAGGACTCTCTGAGGCTGCTCGAAGAGCGCTACGGAGGTCCCGGGGGGATCCTTGAAAAGATCCGCCTGATAGAACCCAAAGTCCGCATCTTTCACAATCAGCAGCAGAAAAGTATAAACTACATGGTGCCCGGCGTGATAGCAGTTCTGTTAATGATGCTTACCTCGATACTCACCTCTGTATCGATCGTAAAAGAAAAGGAATCCGGGACACTGGAGCAGATAATAGTGACGCCGATAAAGCCTTATGAACTTATGCTGGGGAAAATGGTCCCGTACATCATTCTGGCTTTTATTGACATGGTGCTCGTCATTATGGTGGGCTCGCTGTGGTTTGGGGTGCCGATACTGGGAAGCATTGTGCTGCTTGTGGTGCTATCCCTTTTGTTCATCCTGACCAGCCTCGGCGTGGGGCTCTACATCTCCACCATATCCTCTACCATGCAGCAGACCATACTGTCCGTGATCTTTTTCATGATACCTTCCATGCTGTTATCGGGGTTCATATTTCCCATAGATAATATGCCGGATATCATAAAGGCGTTCACATATATCATTCCGATGAGATATTTTCTAACTGTGGTCAGAGGTATATTCTTGAAAGGAATTGGTATAGAATATCTGTGGGGAGAAGCAGCCGCTCTTTTCGTTCTCGGGGCGGTCATATTTTCCATGGCGGTGGTAAAATTTAAGAAAAAACTGGGATAGAAAGGTATTATTCATGCTTAAAAAAAGAAAGTGGCAGATAATCGCAGCGGCAGTTCTGGCGGTCTTCATCGGGATGTGGCTCATGAATTCGAGGAATTCTGTTTCAGTAAAGACCGCGGAGGCCGTTGTGGGCAGGATCTCTCCTTCCGTCAGCGTTTCGGGGGAGATAAAAGGCTTTGAAGCGGACCTCAGCCCCAAAATGCCGTCTCTCATAACCTGGGTGGGGGTAAAAGAAGGGGACTGGGTATCGGCAGGCTCGGTCCTGGTTAAGTTTGACAACTACGATAACGCAAGGTCTGACTATGAAAGGATCAAAACGCTTTATGACGGCGGCTTTGCCACAAAGCAGCAATATGAAACTGCAAGGCTCCAGTACGAGAATTCCTATCTGGCATCCCCCATATCCGGGAAAGTCGTGCTTGTTGCTCAGGACCCGGGAGAAACGGCCTCTCCGGGCGTTACGGCGGTCTCTGTTGTTGATCCTGCATCAAAGTATATCGAGGTCCAGATAGACGAAACCGATATAGGAGAGGTTAAGTTAGGAAACGACGCCCAAATAACCTCCGATGCTTTTCCTGACCTTGCAATAAACGGCAGGCTTTCCAATATTGTCAACAGAGCGGAGCTAAAAAAGGTCGGCGGCAGGATAAAGATGGACGAAGAGGACAAGATCTTCCGGGGCAGGATAGCGTTTGACGATCCGGAAAACAGGCTTAAGATCGGCATGTCCGTGAACGCGGAAATAATAACCGGGATAAGGGAAGGTCTTTTGATAATACCGCGTGAAGCGGTTTTTTCCAAAAATGACGAACAGAAGGTTTATGTTGTCTTAGGAAAAAAGGCGAAAGAAAGGGATGTTGAACTCGGCATAAAAGACTATACGAACATAGAGGTGGTCAAAGGCCTCAAAGCAGGCGAAAAAGTGGCGGTCAGCAGTTTGGATAAAATAAAGGACGGGAGCAGGGTTAAGATTGAAAAGTGATAAGCCTGTAGTCCTGGTAAAGGATGTCTGTAAGACCTACAAACTGGACCAGCTGGAGGTCCCGGTCCTGTTTGACATCCACTTTTCGGTGGACAGCGGCGAATTCATTTCCATAATGGGGCCTTCCGGCTGCGGCAAATCGACTTTAATGAACCTGATAGGCTGCCTGGACCGCCCGACCTCCGGGTCCATACGGCTTGACTCGGTCGATATCTCAAAGCTTCATGATACTGAACTGGCAAAGATAAGGAATCGGAAGATCGGTTTTGTTTTCCAGACTTTCAATTTACTTCCGCGGCTTTCCTCTATCGAAAATGTGGAACTTCCTCTTATATACAGCGGCATCACAAGTGCGGAGCGAGATAAAAAAGCAAAAGAGGCCCTTGATTCCGTGGGTATACTGTCAAGGGCCGCCCACATGCCGAACCAGCTCTCGGGAGGCGAGAGACAAAGAGTGGCAATTGCCCGGGCAATAGTGAACTCGCCCTCGGTCATCCTTGCTGACGAGCCAACAGGAAACCTTGACAGCAGGTCCGGTCAAGAAGTCATGAAGATCTTTGATAAACTGAACTCTTCGGGGGTAACGATCATCATGGTCACTCATGATACGAACATAGCGGAGCGGGGCAGCAGGTTGGTAAGGCTGTTTGACGGCAGGATAATAGAGGATAAAAAGATAAAATGAGCTTTTTTGACAGTTTTTTCATGGCGCTGCGCTCTATCAGGGCCAATAAGACCCGGGCGGGGCTTACAATGCTGGGGGTCGTTATCGGAATAGCCTCGGTCATCATCCTTGTTGCCATAGGGGAAGCGGCAAAGCAGTATGTGGTGGCACAGATGCAGTCCTTTGGCATGAACGCCGCTTTTCTCCAGGTGGCTCCCGGAAAGAACGCCGGGGACTACATGGCCTATTTCGATAATGATCTGCGGCTCAAGCACGCAGACATGATAAAGGCAAAGTGTCCTTCGGTAAGCGAGGTCATGCCCATTGTTGTGGGCAAGGCCAAACTAAAATACGGAAAAAAGGACTATAACCTGAGCCAGTGCTGGGGTGCAACAGAGAACTATACGACCGTTTTTTCGCACAAAGTAGTTAAAGGCAGGTTTTTTAACAGGGCGGAGGTAGAGGGAAGCAGAAAGGTCTGCGTAATAGGGCAAAAGATATCCGATGAGCTGTTCGGCAGTTTTGATCCGATAGGGGAAAAGATAAAGGTCAACGGAAGAAAATTCGTCGTTATCGGCGTCTTTGAAAGAAGAGGGAAGGTCCTTATGCAGGACATGGACGATGTTATGGCCGTTCCCGTGACCACAGGGCTCAGCCTTTTTGATACCAAGGCCATAGTCGAGATGGACATACTGGCCAAGAGCCCGCAGCTGCTTAAGCAGGCCATAAAAGAGATACGGGAGGTCCTGGACAAGGAGATAGACCCGTCGGATTACCACATAGACACCCAGGAAGGGATGATGAGCCTGATAAACAATATCGTCGGCTTGTTGACCACGGTTATCGGGGGGATAGCTGCGATCTCCCTGCTGGTGGGCGGGATAGGGATAATGAACATAATGCTGGTGTCGGTAACCGAGCGGACAAAGGAGATCGGCATAAGGAAAGCCGTAGGGGCGCGCAGACGCGACATTTTTATGCAGTTCCTGGTCGAGTCGGTGGTCATCAGTTTTCTTGGCGGCATCCTGGGTATAATACTGGGACTGACTGGGACTTTTCTCATAATGTATGTGATAAAACTGGGCATGGTAGTGGTGCTCTGGGCAATAATCCTGGCATGTTCAGTGTCTGTTGCCATCGGCATAATTTCCGGGGTCTATCCTGCGATGAGGGCTGTCAATCTTGATCCGATAGAAGCGCTCAGATACGAATAAAAACGGGGTTAGACCCTACTTTTTTGAAGACAGCAGGCTCTTTATGTCAGAGGCCATGGAGTTCTTTACTGTTTCGTCAAAATCCACATAAATATTCCTGAGAATACCTGTATCGTCGATGAGGAACGCGGTTGGTATGATAAGCACCTGAAAAGGGTCTAGCGACCGCATTTTTTTATCTATTAAAGAGGTAAAGCTGAAACCATTCTTATCCAGAAAGCTTTTTACTGGTGAGGAGTTTTTTTCGAGCGCTACGGCCACCACCTTCAGATCCTTATTGGAGGAAGAAAGGGAGTTAAGGAACTCGAGCTGCTCCAGGCATGAATGGCTCCAGGTAGAGTAAAAAGTGATGATAACGGGTTTGCCCCTGTCGGAAGAAAGGTCGTAGGAGGAGCCCGAAAGCGTCGGGAGCTTTAACTCCGGCACCTGCGACCCGATCTTGATCGAGGACGGGTCGCAAACGGCAAAACTGCCAAGCAATAAGCACAGGGATAAAAAGATAAGTGTCTTTTTCATTTGCCTACATTTTACCATATGTTTACATCCGGGATGCCAAAAGTCAAGGTATGCTGATCTGTGCTATATTGGTTATCAAATGTCAAATATAGCAGAAAACATAATCCGCGTCAGAGAAAGGATGCAAAAAGCTGCCGGCAGAGCAGGCAGAGAGCTTTCGAGCATAAAACTGGTAGCGGTCACAAAGACCGCGGCTGTTGAACAGATAGAAGAGGCTTTTAGGTGCGGTATAGAGGACTTTGGCGAGAACAGGCTGCAGACAGCGGAGCCAAAGATCTTGGCGCTTTCTTTACAAAAGAGCGTAAGCTGGCACATGATAGGGCATTTACAGACCAATAAGGTAAAAAAAGCGCTGGGCCTGTTCTGCCTTATACACGGATTAGATTCCCTTAAGCTTGCAAGGAAGATAGATGAGGAGGCAGGTAAAAAAGGCCTGGTGTTCCCTGTGTTTATGGAGGTGAATATTTCGGAAGAAGCCACAAAATTTGGAATGAAACCGCAGGATGCAAAAGTATTTTTGGTCCAATGCCGCGCTTTGCCTAACATAAAAGTACAGGGGCTTATGGTCATGGCGCCATATTCCCCTGACCCCGAAGCAGCAAGACCCCACTTCAAAAAGGCGGCTTTACTTAAAAAGGAATTAGGTTTAGAATATCTATCAATGGGCATGTCCGGGGATTTTGAAACAGCCATAGAAGAAGGGTCGGACATGGTCAGGATAGGGACTGCGATATTTGGGACATAGGAGAAGAAAGGAGAACTGTAATGGTGGAGAATATCTGGAACACGGCAAAAGCTTTCATTGGCCTGGCTGATGATGGACAAACGGATGATTATTTGCCCAAGTCTGAAAAAGCGGCTGTCGATCTTGGCCCCATCAAGCCCAGGTCCAGCAAAAAGGCCTCCAGCAGCGATTACGAGATCATGCTGTACGAGCCCAGAGCATATGAAGACTCCCTGCAGATCTCGGCGCGTCTAAGGGCAGGGGACCCGGTCATAGTCAATCTT
>JBAZKV010000040.1 GCA_041650635.1 Candidatus Margulisiibacteriota bacterium
AAAACCCCGGGATCCCCCGGGGTTTTTTTATGGCTTCATGGAAAGATAAGAGATCATCTTGTAGACCAGCTTTGCGGCGGTAAAGTCGCAGTGCTCCATTCCTTTTTTGGGCGATAGCTCTACCACATCGAACCCGACAATGTTTTTGCTTAGTATGACCTCTTTTAGGATCTTAAGACAATCGTACCAGAGGAGTCCTCCGGGCTCCGGCGTTCCCGTGCCCGGCATCACGGAGGGATCAAATACATCAACATCAAATGTGATATAAACATTGCCGCTCAGCTGCTTGACCATTTCAGGTATTCTGGACGCATCAAATTCGTGGGTGTAGAAAATGCTGCCCATTAGTCCTGCCTCTTTAAGATAGTAAACTTCTTCCAGGTCCTGGCTGCGTATTCCAACCTGAACCGCGGGACACATTTCTCTTGCCCTGCGCATAATGGAAGCGTGGCTGTGCTTATCCCCGTGATAAGAATCCCTTAGGTCCGAATGCGCGTCAAACTGAAGGACCGAAAGGTCCGGGTACGCTTCTTTTGCGGCTTTTATGGCCCCAAAACTTATGGAATGCTCCCCTCCCAAAAGGGCAGGGATCTTTTTGTCGGCAAGTATCTTCTTTACGGTTCTGTACACAGTTCCGTGAGGGTCGTTTGAAAGCCTTAGCGCAGGCAGCGTGTGGATCCCAAGTTTTTTGCACGGCTCAAATCCCGCCTCAATGTCATAATCCTCCACTATCTGGGAGGCCTTCAAGATGGCGGCCGGTCCGTTCTTTGTCCCTTTTCCGTAGGAAGTGGTCTTTTCGTAAGGGGCGCTTATGACAACTATTTTGGAGTCATCATACCTTGAATATTCCGGTTCTATTTCGAGAAAAGTGTTCAATTATAAACTCTGGGAAGGTCGGCCTGCCTGCCGGCAGGCAGGGGCTGGATGGTCCTGCGCTCTTTGGTCACTATCTCCGCAGCCTTTTGTATGTTGTGAGGGAATTCCATCCCTCTGGTGGAGAGCTGGACATCGTAATTGGCCGCTTCAAAAAGGTCGATGACAAAAGCCGTGGCCGGCGCGGTGTCAAAATCCCTGCACGAAAAGATGTCGATAAAGGCATGAAGTTTGTCCGGAAAGGTGTGGATAGTAATGTGGCTCTCCGCTATCAGGACCACTCCCGAAACGCCCCAGTCCTCCGGCACGGCGCCCTGGTATTTGAACACATAGGGCGGCATGATCTTGGTCATCCCAATTTGCTCGGGCATTGTGTCAAGCGCGTTAAAGATAAGGTCTATGTCCGAGAGTTTTTCCTTATTGCAGCCGTAACAGTCCACCATAAGGTGCGGGCCGAACCCGTATTCAACCTTGTCCTTTTTCAACTCTTCTCCTTTGGGCCGCCGTCCAATTTAAATTCTAGACTATGCGCGGTGTTTGTCAAGCGGTATTTTATGCAAATTGAAAACGCCCGCTTATTGTGATATTCTTAAGTAAGTCGGGAGAAAAAGCATGAACGACGGCAAGGAAGAACTCCAGGGGACATTTATCAGCAAGGGAGCTGTTAACGACAGCTTTGCCGAGCTGGACAATATGATCGCGCAGACCTTGCAGGAGACCAAAGCAAAGCCTCCCGTTGAGGAAGCCCCGAAAAAAGAAGAGATCCCCTACAAAGCGACCCCTTTTATTAAAGAGAAACCTGTCCAAAAAGATACCGAAAAACCATCCGCGCCTCCTATTCCGGAGCCCTTGTCCGCAAAACCCGCACCAAAACAGGAAAAAGCGGACAAAAAGGAACCTCAGGACCAGTATGCGGACACATTCAAAGCTTTTAAGACAGGAGACATAGTTGCCGGAACAGTGGCAAAAGTTGACCAGACCGGCATTCTTGTGGACATACAGTACAAATCCGACGGCTATATCAGGGCCGAAGAAGTGGACAACTGGGACCTCAAGGTCGGAGATAAGGTGGAGGTTTTTATCGAGACCATCTCCAACAAGGAAGGCAATGTCGAACTGTCCCTGAAAAAAGCAAAGACCGAACTTAAATGGAAGGCGCTTTCTGATTCGCTCAACCGCAGAACTGCGCTTGAGGCTAAAGTGACCTCGGCTGTCGGAGGAGGCCTGGTGGTAGACTGCGGCGGAATAAGGGGCTTTGTACCTGCTTCGCAGGTCGCCAAAAAGGGCGAGGCTTCGCTGTCCGAGTTCGTCGGCAGGACCCTGCCGGTCAAGGTGCTTGAACTGGACAGAAGAAGAGGCAAGGTCATCCTTTCCCACAAGCTGGGAAATTATGAACAGCAAAAAAAGGACAAAGAACAGCTCTTTGACCAGTTGGAAGTAGGTTCGGTGCTAAAAGGAAGGGTAAGCAATATAAAGCCTTTCGGAGCCTTCGTAAATGTTGACGGGATAGAAGGCCTGGTCCACAAGAACGATATTGCCTGGAAACGCGTTGCCGATCCCGCTTCCGTGTTAAAGACGGGACAGGAGGTCGAGGTTTTTGTGCTTGGAGTTGACAGGACCAATAAAAAATTGTCACTAGGCATCAAACAGCTCCAGCCCGACCCCTGGGTGGGCGCCGCCGAAAAATACAGGGCAGGCCAGAATGTCCCGGTCAAGGTTCTGCGCTATGCCAAGTTCGGCGTCTTTGTAGAAATAGAAGAAGGCGTAGAGGGTCTTATACATGTTTCGGAGATTTCTCAAAAACCGGTGGACAATATGGAGGATGCGGTAAAGATAGGCCAGACGGTTACAGCAAAGATCCTGCGCATCATACCTGAGGAACAGAAGATCGGACTGTCATTAAAGGCTGTCGCAGCGGAAGAAGAAAAGAAACAGCTGGAAGAGAACAAGGCAGCGTCCCCTGCCCCCAAGGTCACGATCGGTGATACGGTCGGAGAACAGCTCAAGGATATGCTGAACGGCGGCAAGACGGATGAACTTTCTAGCCAGACTTGACGGCGCCTGCGAAAAGAACGACAGCCTGCTCTGCGTGGGGCTGGACATAGACCTCTCCAAGATCCCCGCTGAGATCCTGAAAAAAGAAGACCCTGTTTTTGCCTTTAATAAAAAGATCATCGACGAAACAAAAGACCATGTCTGCTGTTATAAACCCAACATCGCTTTTTATGAAATGTGCGGCATCTACGGTCTCCAGTCCCTTATAAAGACAATAGAATACATCCCGGAAGAGATACCGGTGATCCTGGACGCAAAAAGGGGCGATGTCGGGCATACGGCCGGCGCTTATGCAAAAAGCCTGTTCGATGTTTTTAAGGCCGATGCAACCACGGTAAACCCTTACATGGGTTACGACTCGGTCAAACCGTTCATGGAATACAGGGAAAAAGGGATCTTTGTCCTCTGCCTTACATCCAACGCCGGCAGGACCGATTTCCAGGAAAATGCTTTGGAAAAAGAACCCCTGTACAGACAGGTGGCAAGGCGGGTAAAAGAGTGGAATATCTACGGCAACTGCGGGCTTGTAGCAGGCGCCACCAATCCGCTCGAATTGAAAGAGATCAGGTCCCTTGCCGGAGAAATGCCGCTTTTGATCCCCGGGGTTGGAGCCCAAGGCGGAGACCTTGAACACTCTGTAAAGTACGGGATCACAAAAAACAGGAACAGGGCAATAATAAATGCTTCGAGAAGCATTATCTATTCGGATGACCCCAAAAAAGCGGCAAAAGAACTGCGCGAGGAAATAAACCGCTTCAGGAAATAGCCTTTTTCAAGCGCCTGACAAGGGCTTCGGCGCTTTTTATACTTGCCCCGGCTTCTTTTACGATGGCAGAACCGACAATGACCCCGTCCGCTATCGCTGCGGCTTTTTTTGCCTGGCAAGGGGTGGAGATCCCAAACCCTACCGCGACCGGTTTATTGGTAAATCGCTTTATCTTTGATACCATCCTGCTTACGGAACCTGAAAAATCCTTTCTAACTCCGGTAATGCCCGTTATTGACATAAGATAGATAAAACCTGTTGAGGCTTTTGCAGCTGCTTTTATTCTATCTGTACTGCTATTGGGAGCAAGCAGAAAGATCAGATCGAGCCCGGCTGCCTTTGCCAGGCGCTGCAGCGTAAGCGATTCTTCCGGGGGAAGGTCGGGGATAATGAGACCGTCAGCGCCTGATTTTTTTGAGGCTTTGACGAACTTTTCGAGACCGTATGCATTCAGGATATTATAGCTGGTCATATAGATTATAGGGATCAGCGTTCTTTTTCTTATCTTTGCGGTAAGCTTTATGACGGAAGCTGCCGAAACCCCCTTTTTGATGGCTTTGGAGGCAGCGGTGACGATCACCGGACCGTCGGCCACAGAGTCGGAAAAGGGAATGCCGATCTCCAGAATGTCCGCCCCTGCCTTATCAAGCCGCGTTACCAGTTCTTTTGTGGAAGGCAGGGAAGGGTATCCTGCCATGATAAAAGTGATAAGCGTTTTCTTATTGTCAAAAACAGCGCTGAGCCTTGACATGATACTGTATTTTATCACGAACCGGCAGCTAAAATTGCCTCCAAGTCAGCCAGGCCTTCGTGAAGGCTTATGCCCCCGTTTATCAGCAGCCAGTCCTTGTTGGGATGGGTCCCGGACAGGAAAAGGTCGGGCCTGAACCTTACGCTCTTCCACGCGTCAAAGCCAAGGTATCTCGGCTTTATGCCCGACCAGGTGCCGGTATTTGCAAAGCGGTCGCCTGTAAAAGCCTGCAAAAACCCATCTGTTTCGCCGCTAAGAGCGGCTGCCTTATGCGTGTGCCCAAAGATAACGGTTGTCCCGTTCTCCGGCAGCCCCTTCTGCAGCCTGTACCAGCCCAGCATCTTTGAAAGCGCGGCTGCCCTTTCAAGGTAAGGCGCCTGCTGCCAGTGCTTCTGCGGGTCCAGCCACTGGGGCAACAGCTGCAAAAGCCCGGCATCCTCTTCAACTGTTCTCCATCCAAACAGCGACGCCGCTTTTTCTACCCAGGCCCCAGCCCCCGCCACG
>JBAZKV010000041.1 GCA_041650635.1 Candidatus Margulisiibacteriota bacterium
GCGCCGATGCCTTCCCGTCCTGATTGGGGTCCCTGAACCTGAGTTCGCGCCCCCCGTACACTATGGTGATGTATTCCCCCATACAACCCCCTGCGGCACATTGGCTACCTTCTTCTGGTGCCTGCCGTTGTGCCCGCCCCGCCCATGCTGGTGACAGCCTGCTGCCCTTTATTTGCGTCAATATTCCTTCTGTACTGATCGGCAAGGATAAGTTCTTGGCTTCTTGCCAGAACCATCAATATGTTATAGAGGTCCTCTCCAACCTCAACTATTTTGTCTCCGATCTCAAGCCTTGAGTTTAGGGTTGCACCCAGACTGTCCTGATAGGGTTTTTGCTGGACAACCCATGAAGTATAATCCTGTTGAGCCTTTACATATGCCGGGTCAATGCCTATTGATTCGTCGGACAGCGCCAACTGAACAAGTTTAAGCGCTATCGGAATTGCCTCGTCCGTCAACCCCAGTGCTTTTATCTTGATCTTAATGCTTTCTAAGACCCTGCTGTCGCCACCCAAAAGATCCTCCGCTGTAAGAGTAATGTTCTTCAAACAACTCAGAACATCGTAGAGTTTTTCACAGAGCTGCATAATGGTCATCTCTTTATCGTCAGAATATCTTGCTCTATAATAGGCAAAGAGGTCTGCGTTAAATACCTGGCTGCCCGACAGCATGCTAGCAAACTGTGTTTTGGGACTTAATGATTCTTTAATAATGGCGGCAAGATTATTCTTTATTTCCGGCTTAATGACACCGTCCGCCACAAGATTATTAAGCATTCCTTCAAAGTCCTGCTGGGTCACTTTCAATTTTAGTTCTTCCTCAGAGGGATTGCTAAAAAGCGCTGAAAGCAGTTTGCCAAAGTTTTCTTCCGACACTTCTTCAAGGCTTGCCCTCAAAAAACTTCTCGATATCGTACCCTCAAACATCATCCTGAGCTGCTTAACTGCGAAAGCCGCTCTGGCCACATTAATCGGATTGCGCTTTTCATCAACCTGTCTGGTAGGAAGTCTCGCTTCTGCGCTGGCAAAAAAGTCCTCGAACAGGGCCCGTGCATACTGATGAAGCGTAAGCTCAGAGATACTGCCGTTCTGCGTCTGAACCTGGAAGCCTGCTCCTTTTGAATATCTTTGAAATCTCTCATACGCAGCTCCAAGGTCGATGACCTGTTCTGTACTAACAGCGGCTCCGTTGGCCCCTCTTGTATACAACACCACCTCAGCCCCTGCAACATCCGCTTGTCTTAGAAAGGCCAGCAGGGCAGCATGTTTGTCCACAGCAGTTAAGTATGCCTCTATTTCTGCCCTGGTTTTTGTTCTGTATGCTTCTTCCGTGACCGTAAGCCGGGAGCCCAATTCTTTAAGTCTTTTTGTCAACAGCTCATACTCTTTTGGGTCAAGACCTGTGTCAAGAGCGCCCTTTGCAGACTCGATCGGGTCGTCCTGTTTTGACACATTTTCAACTCCTGCAGAGCCAACTACCTGATAATGGATAAAACCTGTGGCAAGCTCACCCGTTTTTGCTGACGATAACCCCTCCGGCTTAAAATCAGCAATAAAGGTTATAAGTTTATCCAGATCATAACCTGAAATATCAATGTCAACAAATTCTGCTATTCTGTTGCGCAGGACCGTTGTGATCATGTCCTTAAGTTTGTCAGATTTGTCATTAGCGATCTGCGCTTTTAATAACTCAACAAATTTTGGGCTGCGGTATACTTCCATTTCCATCAAAAAGAGTTGCGATTGCACCTTTCTTGACTGCAGACATTTTATATATGATTGCATCGCCAGCGCCGCAAGAAGTCCGCTTTCTATCTGATTTAACTTGTTTGCCGGAACAAGGCTTCCGCTGTTGTCAGAGATCTTTCCTAAAAGCTCAAAAAGCTTTTGCGGATCTCCGTGGGCAATTATTTCCGACACATCTTTCCCTCCGTCCGTCAAATAGGGCTTTATGTCTGAATTCCCGGACAGGACGGCAAGGATCCTTGTCTTGAGGCTAACCGCTACAGATCTTAGCATTTCGTCTTCGGTCTTTTTATTAAGACCAGCCCACAGGTCATATAAGCCCGCGGCCTTAAGTTTTTCCTCCGAGAACTCCTTAAACCTGTACACGCCTGTTGCCTGGTCAAGCTCAAAAAACTCGGCATAATTATTGATCTTTTCTATCTTTTCTTTTGTCAGGTTTTCGGCGGCATAATATGACCTGTAAAGGCCTACAAGAATAGTTTTTACCTGCAGTTTGTCCTGTGCGTTTAGCCCATTTACAAAAGCCAGGAATGAATCGCCGCTTGCCAACATCGAAGAAAAATCCGCTCTGACCGCAGTTCTGGCGGCCCCATAAAATCCATCGAGCAGTTCGCCTCGCTTTCTGTCAACCATGATATTATTAAACACATAGCCAAACAGCGATTGCAGGCTAGAATATGAAAAGGAGTATACGGAAACCTGCTCACCCGTCCTGCCGATATAGTCTGGATTGACAGCCATTATGTCTTCATACTTTTTATAGGCCGCAGATGCCAGAGGAAAAGCCGTATTAAGCCGTACTTCCTCGCTGTTCCTTTTGGCCGGATCGCCCAGCCTGGCAAAAAAATCTTTGATGCTCAATTCGGTGGCAAGCGCAGGAAGAATATTCCTGAAATAATTGTCGGTGAACACACCTCTGATCGCCTCAACCTCAGAGGGATTAAGCACCAGAGCCATGGACCTCAACATCGGTTCGATCATCTTCTTGTAGAGCTCGTCCGCTTTTGCTGCCCTGTCCTCGGGAACAGTAGCTTGGGCCGGGGCTCCCTGAGCCTGTACGCTCGTTGCGCCCGCGGGAAGTTGGGCCAAAAGTGTCCCGTCCATTCCCGGCCTTTGCTGCGGAACGGTTTCTGCCGGGGAGTGTCTAACCTGCATCGGGTTCAACGGCTCCGGGCTCCTTCCCTGTCCAACCCCTCCCACTTGTACCCCCATAGTTAATTACCTCCAGTTATATAAGGTTTTGGATCAAAAGGATTTCTTCCCATTTCGCATGCAGCGTAATACGCGCCTTCAGGCTTGTCTTCAGGAGCATCAGTTGATAGAAGATTTGGTAAAGCGGGAATAGTTGAAAGATACATGCATTGGACAAGCACTTTTAAAGCATTCTCCACCTGGCGCTTGTCAAGAGTAGCTTCCTTATTCAGATTTTCGCCCGTATATTCGGTTATACCATCTTTCCTTACTCCGTCATACATAGCAAATAGTATTCTGCCATAATAATCTCTCAATCCCTGGGGGAGTTTATCTAGAATAGAAGACACTTTTACATTGGCAATTCCTTCAGGAAATAGAGCGGTTAAGACATACTGAGGATTTTCTCCTGTAGTCTGAATCCGGCCCATAGCACCAGTTAGCTCATCATCTGTCAAACTGCCAATCCAGCTGTATCCTGGATCAATAAGTATCCTCATTTTCCCAACAACGCTGTCTCTCCAAGCACTCAAGGGATCATCTGCTCCAACTGTAGGTTTAGGAATCAGCAAGGTAGCGGCTTTGCTTGCCTGATCTGGAGTTATTAATATGGGGCTATCAACAATCGTTATGACTGTCGCATTGGTCGTATCAGATATTTCCGTTCCATCCAATTTGTATTTCTTGCCTTCGCATTCTACCCAGATTTTCATATCTCCTGCTTCACTTGGTGTTATTGTGTAGGAATTACTTGTTCCGACAGTTACAGTCTGTTCGCCTGCTGAGCCGATTTGAAACTTCACAGTCAGAATTTTTCCTGGAACCGGAGTAATTGTTAAAGCTATTGCAGTACCGACTGTTCCTGATGTAGGTTCAGTACCTGTGAGAGTGAACGGAATCACTGAGCTTGAGGGATCCGCCTCAGGCATCTCCGGCGCCGCCGCACTCAACCATGTATTCCACATCCCTTCATTCACTACTGTAATTCCTGTTGATGCGGCCGCGTATTTAGAAAGATCTTGCGTTACCCCCCACTCCTTAAGCACACTATCCGGCACATTGCGCCAGAACGAAAGGAAGGACCAGAGACTCACAAGATCTTTTTCCTCGATTGTGCCGCCTGTTTTTTTAAGAATATTCGTCCACCACGCACTAACAAGATCGTTTACAAGTTTTTCCCCATCGGCATCTTTTGTCCCCAGCACCGCACGCGCAAGAGCTTGAGTGGCGGCCAGATCTTTGGCACTATCGGTCCAAGTCTTCAGGGATGTTCCATCTGTTGCTGCATCGCCGCCCTTAGTCTTCAGCGTAGCAGCCGCATCCTGAACTGCCTTTTGATCGGCTTCGTTCACCACTCTAAAATCCACCCCTGCCTTGTTATACATGGCGGCTACCGTTTTGATGTTTTCTTCTTTGCTCATGTCAAAGCCCAGAAGCTCGCCATAGGCCTTCACATTATTAAGAAAAGCCTGGGCATCTGTTTCAGAAATGCTATTATTGCCATCGGTGTTAACAACCGTTCCGGCATCAACCAATTTGAATAAATTGTCGGTAAACTGGATCCCTAATTTGGTCATTTCGTCTTGGTTAAGACCACCGTCAAAGATGCTATCCTCAACAGCACTATCTACAGTAATTGTGTGTGCAGCTCCATTTGTTTCTACTCGAGCCCCCATCATCTTGAGAAAGTTTGCTACTGCTTCATTTGCAATCGTTAATACTTTTGTTGTTGCGCCGGGACTATTTGCCGGAAGTCCTCCTCCCACTGGAACTATCGTTTCTGTCATTTTTTGTTTCCTCCTTATTTTCCTGCAAGAACCAAGGGTATAGGGTCAAGGGTATAGTCAAACAGATTAGTGCTGACCGTTTGACTTGCCCCGGCTCGACTCCGCTCGCCGCAAGCTTGCCCCTTGACCCTTG
>JBAZKV010000042.1 GCA_041650635.1 Candidatus Margulisiibacteriota bacterium
AGGCAAGTTTTCCAAAGGCATAAAAATGCTTGAAAAAGACCTTTGGATATTTGCAGATAATGGACGATTTTTCTCTCTTTATTATCTTCAAGCTGTGGTAGCGGAGACCTATTTCAGAATCGCCATACGGGATGGCACAATTGGTCTAACTGATATAATAAAAAATCTAGGTTTTTTTCTTACTAAATTGCCTTGGGCGCAGCGGCGGGCCGAAAGTTACTTGAACGAGATTATTAAGGTTGGCTGGGAAGTGGAATCCCAAGCATTTGTTCATGGCCAGGCTTTACTTAATCTAGGTTTGCTGCATCGTTTAAACAAAAAGCTGCTACCGGCCCGGGAATGCTTTACCAAGGCCATTCAAATCCTGGAACATTGTTCGTCAAAACCTACTCTTCAGAAAGCTCAAGAGGCCCTGGCATCAGTTAACTGATGGATCAGATATGCGGGAGTCATGAAGAGCTTTAATTGCTCAGGGGAGATGGTCCAAAGCTTTAACAAAATAATAAACCTTTATTGTCCGCGCTGCTTCGGGATCGAAAACGATAATAGAAGGAGATTACATGCGCATCCTGCTGATTTCCCCTCGTTCGGAATACCCCGAAGCCATTCCCGGCTGGATCCTCATCCCACAGCTCTCCCTGAAGATTCTTAAGGCCTTGAGCCCTAACGGCCACCAGGTGGTGACGGTGGAGGAAGACTCGGCCGCCATTCCGCGGTCAGAAAAATGGGATCTGGTGGGGATCACCGTCATGACGGCCACGGCTCCCCGGGCTTATAAATTGGCCAGAGACTTTCGGAACCAAGGCGCCAAGGTGATTTTGGGGGGGATTCATCCTTCGGTGCTTCCGGAGGAAGCCAGCCAGCATGCCGATGCCGTGCTGGTGGGAGAGGCCGAGGGAATTTGGCCTGCCATCCTGGAGGATGCGGCCCGGGGCGCGCTACAGCCTATCTATTACAACTATCTGCCGCAGAAGATGGAAGTACCCCTGGTGGATTACCAGGAGGATAATTTGGCGATTCCCAAAGCGGTAGGCATTATTTCCGGGAGAGGCTGCCCGAATCGCTGTGAATTTTGTTCGGTGCCCCGAATATATGGCACTAAAGTGCGGAAGGTCCCGGTAGAGCAGGTTATCGAGCAGGCAAAGCGCAGCCGCAGCCAATATGTGGTTTTTCTGGACGATAATCTCACCGCGGACCGCGATTATGCGATGGCGCTCTTTGAAGGTCTGAAAGGGCTTAAAATCAACCTTCTTGGCCAGGTTACCGTCAGATTTCTGCTGGATGATGCCCTGTTCCAAGCCGCAGTGGCCGCAGGGCTCAAAGGAGTTTTTGTCGGCTTTGAGACCATTGATGAAAAAGAGCGTCAGCGTCTGAGAAAATCCGTCCCTCTGGAAGCCTCCCGCGAGGCCATCCGGAAATGCCAGGCCGCCCACGTCTTTTTGCATGGCTCCTTTATCTTCGGCCTGGACGAACAAGACCAAACCGTTTTCAGACGGACCCTGAAGTTTGTCATGCAGAATAACATCATCTCCGTGGGCGCCTACGTGTTGACCCCCTATCCGGGCACCCCGCTTTTCGACCGCCTGGTGGCGGAGGGGAGGTTGCTCCACCGGAATTGGGCCTTCTATGATCATGGCACCCCGGTTTTTCTCCCGAAACGCATGACCTTGGAAGAGCTTGCTGAGGGATACGTCAAATTTCGGGAATCGGTCTTTAGTCTGTGGGGGATCACCCGCCGTCTGCCCACCGGGCTCTGGTCCTGCCCCCTGCCTTTTCTGCACGTCAATATCGCGCTGCGACGGGTGACCTCCCGGATCAGAGACCACTATAGAAACTACTTTAAATGGTTGAAGCAGTCCGGCTTAGACAGCCGGGCCGAGGGAGATCAAAACGGACTTGCCCAAGAAAGGAGAAGAAGTATCGCTAACTAAAATAAAAGAAAGCTGTGACTTCTATCGCCTGTTCATATCCTTACCTAATCAGCATTCATTGTTTATTCTTGCTTTTTGGTTGAGCCTGATGAGATTGGAAAAGCCTGACGCGTTCACCTTGGTTTAAATCATCCTTCCACCGGAGAAGTTCCATTTTTTTGGTCAAGGAATCGATCATGACGAACACAAACTCATTTTCGTCCTTTAACAGCAGCTCGGTGAAATCTTCGGTAAAGACCCTGGTCCAAGTGCCTGAGTTAATGTATTCTTGACTCCACCCTTGGTTATCATCTTTTTTTCCAAGAGGCCTGAGGTCAGCTTCATGAGTGTGGCCGAATACGACATAGCGCACCCCCAAAGTGTCTTTAATCCGTTTTGCAGCCTGGTAATAAACGTCTTTTTCTGATTCGCCCATCAGGAACGTACCCAACAACCTGAGCTTGCTCCAATGATGCAGGGCCGTTAAGGCCCAGTGATCTTTTAGAGCCTGCAAGTCTTTCAAGGAGATGTCAGAATCACTGGCTATTTGCTGTAAGTATTCCTGTTGCCGCTTTCCCATCTCCAGTCGCCATTGCGGCTTAATAGGTTCGGTTTTCTCCCTCAGGGTTTTATTAAAAAATCTGAAGTATGGCCCGATATGAAACCACATTTGCAGGTTCTTCCATCGGAATAGAGTATGTTTTATGAAGTTTGTTACCGGTTTCATGTTATCGGCGAAGGGAAAGATATTTTCGAGCTTATTAAATAGATACCGAACGAAGAATGAACCTACAGGTAGATAGATAAATTTTTCCGTGGCCTCGGCAGGCGTCAGAGGATGGAGGAAGTAGTCAAAGGAATTGAGGCAGTCATACTGGTGACCATGTTCCACGTATAGCAGACCAGGTTCATAATAGAACCAGGGATGGAAGCAGAGATTGCGGCTCATCAGGATTTGGGCTTCCTCCTTATCGAGCCTCCGTTCTGGTTCCGCCTCCCAGGCAGGGCCCCCTGCCTCCTCCTCGGGGAGAAAACCCAACAACTCCTCCCGCAAACATTTTTGGACTTCGGGGAGCGCAAACTCTATGTCATGGTTGCCCGGCAAAATGATGACGCGGTTATCTGCCAGCAAGAATTTAACCAGCTCTTGAAAGAAAACGGTATGTCCTTTTATGACCTTCTTTAGTTTCCAACAGGACTTCCTGGGGCTGGTTCCGAGACCATAATCCAATTCAGTTTGAGTTATGTCTTCCCCATCCAGTTTCTTCAGCGCAATACCTTTTTCGTTTTCCACTTTATCGGTGACCTGGAGCAAATCCACAAAGTCTCCAGCAATAATGAGATCTATCCGGCGTTTTTCTCGGGATCCTTTAGCAATATAAAAATTGAGAAAGCGTTGGAAGCTTTGATCGAAAAAGAAGTCTTCATTGAGCGACAACCTTTTGGTGTTTTCATCCCAGCCTGAACTGAGATGGAGGTCGCTTACGATAAGTAATATTCTTGGCGGCTCTTGATTGACCATGACTTAATTCCTCGATTTTCTGAACTTCCTAAGGATTCGGCCATATTTTTAGGCTAAGGGTCCTTTTTGCGAAAACCCAACCAATTCTGCCCAGGAAAAGATATTGCGGCAGGCCGCCAGTTCCTCGGAAGTCATCAGGTGGGAAGATAAGCGAGTATCCGCGGGTTTTCCTATACCGGCCGCCTTGGCGAACCAGGTGGGATTATAGGGCAGCAGGGCACATTTCCTGACACCCGCCTCCTGGAACCGGTGGGAGAGGGCCTCCAGGTTTTCCCGGCTGGCGGTAAAGCCCGGGATCAAGGGGATGCGCGGCAGTACCCCGGCGGGCTTTTCCTTAAGGAGGGCTTCCAAGTTGGCCCAGACCAGACCATTGTCCCAGCCAGTATATTCCCGGTGCGCTTCCTCGTCCGCCATTTTCACGTCCAGCATCACCAAGTCGACCAAAGGCAGTAACTTTTCCCGG
>JBAZKV010000043.1 GCA_041650635.1 Candidatus Margulisiibacteriota bacterium
CGTTCTGTATCACGGTCAGCATTTGTTTAAAGCCTTCGATCTTCATTTTTCTCACTTGGGGCCTTTCGGCGCCCTTACTCCTATTAAAAACAAAAAGTGGGTTTTTCCCACTGTTTTTCGGACTATTCAGTACATTTTTATGATACCATAACCCGGTCATATTGGCAAGAGGCGTCAAAAATGGGTTAACGGAATGGTTGATATGCGGTTCAAAGGCCCATAAGATTCATGGCTGCGCCGAATCCTATATACGGTCCTTCACCATGGGCTACTCCTGACCTTATGTCTTCAAACCTCTCTTTTAGGTTAAGTAGAGTGTCTATCCCGGTAGCGATCCTGCCGGCGGCCAGAGGCTGCAGAAGCGTCGTGACTGTCTCCGCATGCCTGTTCAGGCTGATGAACCTTTCATCTACGGCGTCCCTGCCTGCTGCTGTTCCTGAAGCTCCCTTCCATATGCTCCCTATAGTACCCTGGACCAGTTCGGTGCCTGCCGCTCCGAGCATCATGGCAGGGCTTCTAAGAAGTGCCGCAGCGCCCCCTGTAACGGATGATAAAGCTTCCCTGGTAGATATCCCGTCGCCCGGGGTCACCAGGGCCTTTACCCCTTCGAACATCCTCGGAACAGACCTCGTAATGGCAAGCATCGTATTCCTCATGAACCCGTGGCGCCCGGCGGATGACTGCAGCAAGTTCTCGTCCATCAGTCTCTTATAAGGTTTCAGTATGGTCTGGAACGGTTCGGAATCCAGGATATCGTTCTTCTCCTCATCTGAAACATAGATCCCCGTTGATTCAAGCGTCTTAAGCACGGCTTCCCCTGCATCAGGATATTTTTCAAGGATCTCCCGGGCTGCCTCCGCGCCTTTTTCCGAGAATGCGGTAATAATTTCGTTCAAATGGTCCTGTACCTCCCGGCCTTCCTTCAGGGAGTCTTTAGATATGGTATAGCCGTCAGACTTAAGTATTTCGGACACTTCTTTTTCGGTGTTCCTGCCCGGCATGATCTTTTTTATTGAATCCCTCATCATGTCGTCAAGGTAGAGCGCTTTGTCGTATTGGTAATACGTCATCGATTGCTCGATCAGCGGCTTGAATATTTCAACTGCTGCACGGCAGGCGGATTCAGTGTCCTTGTTATTGCTTGCAGTTATGAAAGACCTGATCTGCCCCGCGAATTTGTCCGTATCCGCCGTGAGGTTCCCTCCGTTAGTGCTCCTGTCGGCAGCCTCAAGGACCTTAAGTTCTCTTTCCATCTCATTCAGCCGTCCCGGGCCGCCTTTGATCAGATTTGTGATCTTCCTTTGTGTATCCCATTTTAGGTGCTTTACCTCTGCCGTCCGGGTCTCTTCCACGTATCCGTCGAATTTTACCAGCGCCTTCTGGATCTCCTCCTCAGCAAGCCCGATGGATTTCAGCTGATTTTCGAGACGATTCCGTATCCTGTCTTCTCTAGGGCCGTCCACCGAAAGTCCGCCGTTCTTGTCAAGGCGAATTTTGTCGCTTCCCAGCTTATCGTTTTTCTGACCCTTGGAGTATATGTCAATAGCTCTTTGAACGGCTTCATTTGCATCCTGGTTTTCTATCGATGACAGGTCCGGAGGCGCAATATTCCTGTCCGGTTCGGTTATCTTATCGATAGCCTCGTTGAACTGTCCTTCGACGAGTGCCAGGTATTGCCTTCGTGCGGCGGGATCCTTTAATGATTCGGATATTGAATTCCCGATAGCTGCCAGCCATCCTCCCTGTTCCTTTTCTGCCGGTGCGATAGAGGAAGGGTCAATAGGCGGATTGGTTATCGGCAGGCTTTCTTCAGAGTAAACCGGTTTTGTCCCGTTACTCGGGCTGTTTTCCGCAGGTACAGCCGTCTTCTTTTCCTCGATGACGGCTTTTTGAGTCGTGCCTGCGCGCAGACCTATATCCGAAGGCCCTGAGACCATGGTTTTCTCCTGTTTTAAGCAGAATGCCTTTTACATATATATGTCGACTGAAGAAGGCGGCAACTTGCGGGTAATATTTTCTTTAAGTCGAGGCATAAAAAATGAGGATGTGAATTCAAAAGTTAAGTCTGTAGCGCCTTATGCCTATCACTTCGTACCTGGTTTCCGGATCAAGCCCGAAATACCGGCTGTATCCTTCAGTGCAGACACTGCTGTCAAGGACAACTACGGCTCCTGTGCCTGCCTTTTCGCCATCCTTGAACCAGCCGGCCCACGCTTTTTTGTTCCCCCCGATTTTTGTTTTTAAATTCAGCATCATCTCTTTTTCCGAACGGAATGACCCGTTATAGTATTCTGAAACGGGATCGGCGGAGCCGTCGGGATCTTTCCGGACCGTCACAGGAGAAAGGACAGTGAAACTTTTTGTTTTAAGGAAATCCAGCAGGTTTTGGTCCATAAGAAAATGCCCCGAACCTGCAAGTACAAAGGTCCTGCCTTTACTGCAGGATGCAATAAGGGCCGATAACAGCGATGCTCCCCGTTTTTCTATGTTAAGGTCCATTATCTCTTTTTCCACGGAATCAATCAGAGGCTTGTTCTTATCGTATGTAGGATCACCCGGGCCTTTTCCGTATATGGAAAGATGCAGGCTTATGAGGGACAGGGACTTTTCCCTTGCTTTTTCGTCGTCCCATCCCAAGACCTTAATCTCTTCTTCAACAAGATCTGTCTTCATGTTCCTGTGCCTGTTTACTTCCTTTCCCGACTGTACGCTTTCCACAAGCACGGTATCGCCGGCTTTTGCGGTCAGCCTGAGCAATTCCGCAGTCAGCGCATCATCAAGATAGGAGCTGTGGTCCGGATCTCCTATGCAGATGATATCCGCTTCTTCGAAAGAAGTGTTCCCTGACAATATGAAGTTGCCGGATATAAAATCTTTCTCACGGGATGAAGCATCCTGACCAAAAGTCCGTCCATGGTCAGCAGGGACAGCCCTCTCATCTGACCGGTTCGTACCGGTACAGAGGAAGCCCCCGCCATATATGCAGTACAGATCTATCATTCGGTTATCATATCGAACTTAAATTCGGGAAATTTCAAAATAATCAACAGGAAAGAAAAGACCCACGCCTAGGCGTGGGTCTTCCTTTTTGATTTGAGCCGAACAGATTACATCATGTCGCCATAGCCGCCGCCGGGCATGCCTGCCGGCATCGCGGGAGCTTTTTCCTTTTCAGGTTTTTCGGCGATAAGGGCCTCGGTCGTGAGCAGCATAGCGGCTATGCTGGCCGCGTTCTGCAGGGCCGACCTGGTCACCTTGAGCGGATCTACAATTCCTGCCTTGAACATGTCCATGACCTCAAAGGACTGGGCGTTGAAGCCCATATTGGTGGTCTCTCCTTTGATCTTCTCGACTATCACGGAACCTTCCTGGCCGGCGTTGTTCGCGATCTGCTTCAGGGGCTCTTCGAGAGCCCTTCTTACTATAGAGACACCGATCTTTTCATCTCCCGTGGATTTGGCTTCCAGTTCTTCCACGTTCTTTATGGCATGTATGAAACCGGAGCCGCCGCCGGCTATGATGCCTTCTTCAACAGCCGCGCGGGTCGCTGAGAGCGCGTCCTCTATCCTG
>JBAZKV010000044.1 GCA_041650635.1 Candidatus Margulisiibacteriota bacterium
GCCTGCTCAGGGAAGATTCGTGGTCATCCTCGTACGTCACCCGCTGTTTACCCAGAGACATAAAGACAGGGACCAGGCATACGGCGGTGATGATCGAGGCAACCAGGGAAAAGGTGATGGTCAGCGAAAGTTGTTTGAAGATCTGCCCCACGACTCCCACGACAAAGGCAAAAGGCAGGAATACCGCAACGGTGGTGAGTGTGGTCCCCACGACCGGGGAAAACATCTCCTCCGCACCTTCAATACAGGCGGTCTTCTGGCCCTTTTTCATCTTACGGTGCCGGAAGATGTTCTCAATGACGACAACGGCGTTATCGACAAGCATACCGACACCCAGCGCAAGGCCACCCAGGGACATGATATTAAGATTTATGTTGGTAAAGTACATAAGGCAAACGGTGGCCATGATGGAGATGGGGATGGAGGTGGTGATAACGAGGGCGGAGCGGAAATCACGCAAGATGAGGAATAACACGATGAATGCCAGGAATGCGCCTTGTACCGCAGAATTCCGCACGCTTGCGAGAGCTTCCTGGATGAATTGCGACTGGTCGTAGGTGACCTGTATGACGACTCCTTTGGGGAGTTTTTCGGAGAGCAGCTTCTGTATTTCCTTGCGTACCCCCCTTACTACCTTGAGGGAATTAGTGCCGGATTGTTTCCTGATGACCAGGGAAACGCTCTCCTTGCCGTTGTAACGGGAAATACTTGTCTTTTCTTTGACCGTATCTTTGACCCTGGCGATATCTTTCAGGAAAACCAGGCGTTTTGCCTCTTTTTCTTTTTCTTCTTTTTCCTTGATCGTTTTTGCTTCTTCTTCAGGCAGGTCAAGGGCCGCCGGGGTCTCCTGGATCTCTTCCACCCTTTGGAATTCCCCCATCGTGCGGATGAGGTATTCATAAAAGCTTTCTTTGATGGTCCCTGCCGGGTAATTGAGGTTGGTAGACTTGAGGCCGTCCACGACAGAGACGATGGAGATTTGCGAAGCGCGCAGGCGCGGCTGGTCGATCTCAACCAGGATCTCGCGCTCGTCACCGCCGTTGATGGTAGCCGAAGCAACGCCTTCGACTTTTTCTATGCTGTCTTTGATGTGCTTATTGCACATCTCCCGCAGCTCTAAGGGGGTAAAAGGGCCGGTAATGGCGAGGTTCATCACCGGCAGGTCAAAGGGGTTGTATTTCATGACTACCGGTTCCTGGGATTCCCTGGGGAGGCGTTCTTTGATCAGGTCTATCTTTTCGCGCACGTTAAGTGCGGCAAAGTCCATGTTCGTTCCCCAGTTGAACTCTATCATCACCAGGGAGATGCCTTCTTTGGAGATGGAGCTGATGCGTTTTACGTTATTGACGGTGCCGGCTGCTTCTTCGACGAGCTTGGTGATAAGGCTCTCGATTTCTTCGGGGGCGGCGTTCTGGTAAGACGTGACTACCGTTAACTGGGGGTAGGCGATCGAAGGAAAAAGTTCCTGCGGCAGGCGGGACCAGGATATGAAGCCCAAGAGGATTACCGCCGTAAAGAACATTAAGGTGGTAACCGGTCGGTTGACGCAAAGCCTGGATATTTTCATAGGCGGTCAGATAAACAAAAAAAGGGGCAAGACCAATGCCTTATAGCAAAGGCACCGGTTTACCCCCTCAAGTAAAACCGTTTTTGCCAGTCCCTGTCCCTTTCTAATATGTCCCTATTATACCATATAAATAGGAAAATTCCTATTCTTTCAGGATCGTGATGAATAGCGCAGAATTCCTATCTTCAGAAGCAGCATATTCAAGGTGGATCTTTTGCCCTGCGGCAAGGGCATTCGACTCCAGAAATACCGGTTCGGACGCATCGATGCTTTTTTTCGCGATACGGGTATCTCCCGTCAACAGGATGTCTTTCTTGATGGTTTTGCCGTTCTTATCCTCGAAAGAAATATTCATTGTCTTAATCGGCGATTTTATGTTCAGGGATTCGATCTTTGCATCGACGGTGACAATGGAACCCTGTGCTGCCCCCGGCCGGTATGTTATGGACGAGCGTTGTGCCCGGTGTTCTTCGTTCGAATCCCTTTCCGGAGGAGGCATCTTTTCATCCGACTGCTTGGCCTCCAGCACTTTGGTTACCGTAAGGTGGTAATAGCGGATACACTCGTTTTCGCTGGTTTTCTTCCCTTCTTCGTCGACCATGTGCTTAATGGTGCACCCGATATCATAAAGGCCGTCTGCGATCCCGGTTAACGATACCAGGTTTGTTTCTCCCAGGTCAGTCAGGGTGCCTTTGAGGATTTCGTTAAAATCGCCCCGGAGGATATATGCCCGGCCGTTCTTCCCGAAAAGGACCAGGCGTTCTACCTTCTTGCGCGGCTGCAGCAGGAGCCTGCCGGCCACGGCGATCTCGGTCTCCTTCATTACCAGCTTTTCTTCGGCGGCGAAAAGAGTGTCCGCGGACAGGCAGGTCACTAAGCCCGCAATGATCGTCCAGAAAGCAATCGCCTTATACACCATCGAGCCTCCTTTTTATTTGATAGCGGCAAGCAGCGCGTTTAGATCGTATACCAGCACATGAGGGCCGGCAACGATGAGTTTTTTACCGTCCGGGCTGACGTCAATGCTGAATACCACATCAGCGGCCTTGAAGACCCCCAGCAAGCTCTTGTTCGCGTAATCAAAGACCCTGATCTTTCCGTCTTTGCTTCCGGTAAACAGGTACTTGCCATAAAATTTCACCGTATTGATCCAGTCCCCATGGACCCAGTTGAAATAGGGCTTCTTTTCAATACCGTCGGCACCCTTTTGCCAAACAACAAGCTGGGCGTCCCCTCCTCCGGAGGCAAGGAAATTGCCGTCTGCCGAAAAATCGAGCGCGAGCACCATGAATTTATGTTCGTTCAGCACTTGCGCAGGGAATTGTGCCTGGATAGGGGTAATGCTGATTTTGCGGTCACGCGAACCGGAGGCGATCAGGCTGCCGTCAGGGGAGAAGGCAAGGTAATAAATCCCTGCCCCATGCGCCTTGATCTCCTGTTTAGGCTCATAAGTGCTTGTATTGTAAAGAGTTATATCTCCTTTATTCAGATAGGCCGCCGCAAGGGTGGCTCCGTCGGGAGAAAACCGCACATCAGAAATTGCCTTGCCAAGCTCATAAATTGTCTTTGCTTTATCCTTTTTATCAAGATCAAAAATGGTGATCCTGCTTTCCTTGTCGCCAAAGGCAATGATGTTCAGGGAAGGGTGGAAGGCAACGCAATAAATGGGGTTTTTCGAGAAGTTCTTATCGAGTATCGCCGCGTCATTTTTAAAGTCATAAACCATGACCGTGCCGTTCCTTAAGGCAAAGGCGCAGTAGTCGCGGCTACATGCTGCGCGGTAGGCAGGAGAGGGCAGGGAGATCGTTTTTGACGGGGCGGGAGCCAGGAGTTTTGCCTGTTCCGTTGCGGCGACTTCGGCCGTCTGGCTTAATTTGATCCCTATTTCAAACCCCTCTTTTTTAAGCTTGTCAATGGCCTTTTGCTGACAGAAGGCAGGCGCCGCACTCATGATTAAACCCAACGATACCGCTA
>JBAZKV010000045.1 GCA_041650635.1 Candidatus Margulisiibacteriota bacterium
TAGATTCTTTTGAAAAAGTCACCAAAGCGGTAGGGCATGTCTTCGGGTTCTGCAACAAAAAGGACGGCAAGTTATACATGCTCAAGCTCAGGGATACCGTGGCGAAGGATAAAATAATGAAGGCAAAGGGGAAAGAGGACCTTGCGGGGCTGGACGTGGCGATCCTCCATTCGCTCCTTCTTGATGACGTCCTTGAAAAATACAAAGGGAACATTGACCATGCCGCCGTTTCCTACACGCACGACGAAAAAGAAGCCATTGCCGGTGTAAGGAAGGGCAAATACAAATGCTCGTTCCTTCTGAACCCTACAAAGGTCTCGCAGATCATGGAGATCGCCGATAAGGGCGGAAGGATGCCCCAGAAGTCCACTTTCTTCTATCCAAAGCCGTGTTCAGGCCTGATATTGAGAAAGTTTGAATAACGATGGTAGGGTCATCGCATGCGATGCCCCCTACAATAATCATAATGCCGGGGTAGCTCAGTTGGTTAGAGCGAGGGACTCATAAGCCCTAGGTCGGCGGTTCGATTCCGCCCCCCGGCAGTAAGAAAATGAAAGCCCAAATCCAAAATCCTAAATCCGAAGTAAGACAGCATAAACCAATCAAAAGGCACAATGCGCATGAGCCTCGCGAGCCTCATATCACACTTTGGGAAAAGGTAATCGCGGCTTCGGGATACGTGCTGTTCTTTCCGACGTTCAGCATAATACTTACGGACCGGAGGAGGAACGGGGTCCTGGCTCTTCACGCTGCTCAGGGTTTCCTGCTCTGGATCTTTATCCTTGCCGGAATGATACTTTTAAGGCTGGGCGTGAACCAGGCAATGCTTGGTTCCGATGTGCCTTATCTGGATAAGTCAGTTACGGTGTTTTTCATGTTTTTCTGGCTTTACTCTATCAAGTGCTCGTTTCTTTTTCTGATGGGAAAAAAGGTCAATATACCTTTGATCTCTACGATATCCGCCGGGCTGGCATAATTGCTGGAAACAAAAGCTAAAAATACAATACGCTCGTTCAAGATGCTCTCTCCGGGAGACAGGGTCCTTGCCGCCGTTTCAGGCGGTCCCGATTCCATGGCGATGCTGCATTTTCTTTCTTGTTTCCCGGGAATCAGATTAACAGCTCTTCATATTAACCACAGGATAAGAGGCCGCGAAGCCGATAAGGATTCCCGTCTTGTAAAGGAATACTGCAAAACTCTAGGCGTCCCGCTGATCACAAGGTCTTTTGATGTCCCTTTGCATGCAAAAAGAAAAAAACTCTCGCTTGAGGAGGCAGGAAGGCAGGTAAGGTACAGGATCTTTGAGCGGGAAGCAAAAAGGAAAAAAGCAAAAAAGATCGCCGTTGCCCATAATGCTGACGACAATGTCGAAACTTTTGTAATGCGCCTGATGCGCGGTACAGGGCTCAAAGGCTTGTGCGGCATACCTCCGGTACGCGGAAAGATCATCAGGCCGCTGATCGATGTATGGAAAAAAGAGGTCCTTGAGTATTGCGCGAAAAACAGCGTGCCTTTCCGCGTTGACAAAAGCAACCTCAGTACAAAATTTACCCGCAACAAGATACGTCATCTTGTCATTCCGATGCTCGAGAAAGAGGATCCGCTGCTCAAAACAAAGGTTGTCCGTTATATCAGGTCCTTTTCAAAGGACTACGCCCTGCTCAACAAGAGGATCGAAGAGCTCGGCAGAAAGCTTTTAAAAAGAGCGGGGAGCGGTATCGGCATCTGCAGGAAAAAGCTTTTTTTCCTCCCGGAAGGGCTCCGAGGCTTCATGGTCAGGGAAGCCATCGAAAAACTTCACGGCAATCTATTAAATATTGAAGAGGTCCATATATCGAACATACTTACACTTCAGCGAGGATATTTGCACCTCCCGAACGGTCTGTTCGCGGCCGCGGACAGTGAGACCATCCTGATAACAAAGAAGAAGCCCGGAAGGCCAAGGACTGTCAGCTTTAAATACAGCCTGAGGGTACCGGGATATCTGGAGATCGGGGGATCAGGGACGAGGATAAGCGCCGAACTGGTGAAAGTGCCGAGGCGGTACAAAAGCGCCGGAAGGAATACAGCTTACCTTGACGCTTCAAAGATAAAAGGCAGATTGACAGTGAGGAGCATGAGGGCAGGGGACTGGTTCGTACCGCTGGGAATGAACGGGCGGAAGAAACTTCATGACTTTTTTATCGACTTGAAAGTACCTCCTGAGGAGAGAGGCCGGATCCCCGTAGTCTGCGACAGTGAAAAGATCTTGTGGGTCGCGGGCCGGAGGCCGGATGACAGGGCTAAATTGGACAGGACATCTAAAAAAGCCCTGCGGCTGTTCCTGTCTTAAGTCTCTTTTCTCAAACGGTTAAACACTTCTTCAACGGATATCTTTTCTTCTTGAGTCAATTCTTTTCCGCGGTCAGCCATACGGCTGCTGCAAATCCCTTTAAGGGAAAGCCAGTATTTGGTTGCCGCGGTGGCGGAACGGCGGTTAGCCGTGAGAGGTAATCTGACATCATTTATGGCTTTCTGCCACTTTTCCATTTCGACTATGCTAGAGGAATTGAATATCCTCTGCGGGTAGGGAAGTATATTACCTATCGAATTCACCGAAAAAGCCGCCCCCTTTCGCAGCGCGCCGGTGATATTGCCTTCATCTCCCGTTCCGGTCTCGATCTGCTTTGCGTATTCGCCCAGCAATTCAAGGTCGCAGGAGCTGTCCTTTAGTCCGGCAATGCTGTTCCTGAAAACTTTTACAATGGAAGGATCGATGTTCAGTGATGTGTCCAGATGTATCTTCGGAAGATTGTACAGGAGAAGCGGTTTTTCTATAGCTTCCATCAGTGACAGGACCTGTTCCATGTGCTGAGGGATCTCTTCGTTCATCCTGAGGTAATGCAGGGGGGCAATGACGATAGCAGAAACTTCTTTTAACCCGGCCATGGACCCGATGTTTTTTAGGGTGGCCTCCGGAGAATCTCCCGAAGCGTTGGCAATTATCCTGAACCTGCCTTTTGATGCCCGCGCGAAAGCCGTTACGGTTTCAATCCTCAGCTTGTCCGTCATGTACGCGAATTCACCCGTTGTTCCGGCGACGAAAAGCGCGTTTTCTCCGAGCTTGAGGATGTGGCCGCATAACTTCGCCACTGCTTCTTCATCTGCCTGCAGTTGTGTTGCGCTTTCTATAAAAGGGGTCACGGTCGCAACGACGTTCTCCCTGACAAGGAGACCTTCGACACGTCTGGGCGGTATAAGAGGCAAGGGAGTATCCATGGCCATATCAAACCTATTATAGCCGGCTTATGTTATCTGCGGTCGCCGACCTCGTCTTTGCCTTCCAAATTGCTTAGCCTGCCGTGGTAATGCCGGTAATCGCCGGTAACGGCTTGATAAGCGCGCTGATCTTTGCCCGGTGTAAATGTTTTACCCCAGGAGATCATTTTATCGCAGGCTGTTTTATAATCCGGATAAACTTGTGCGCCGACCATGGCAATGATA
>JBAZKV010000046.1 GCA_041650635.1 Candidatus Margulisiibacteriota bacterium
TGAGGAGCTCGATATCAGGGGGTCGACAATGCCTACGGTGCACGGGGAAAAGGCCGTCCTGCGCCTGCTAAAAAGGGACCACGCGGTATTGCCTCTTGAAGACCTCGGAATGGAAAGGTGCTGCCTGGACATTTTTGCAAAAGCCGTCTTTAGGCCTCAGGGACTGGTCCTCATCACCGGACCCACAGGATCAGGCAAGACGACAACGCTGTATGCCGCTCTGAACAGGATCAATTCCGCGGATAAGAACATCGTGACGATAGAAGATCCTGTAGAATACGAACTTCCGGGCATCAACCAGACGCAGGTAAACAACAAGGCGGGGCTTACTTTTTCAAAAGGACTGCGCTCCATGCTCCGCCAGGACCCGGACGTGATAATGGTCGGCGAGATACGCGACAGCGAGACCGCGCGGATCGCCGTACAGGCCGCGCTGACCGGACACCTTGTCTTGTCAACGCTCCATACGAACTCAGCAGCCGGGGCGGTCGAGCGCCTTTACGATATGGGCGTCGAGCCTTTTCTTCTGGCCTCATCACTTATCTGCGTCGTGGCGCAGAGGCTTGTCAGGCTTCCGTGTACTCCGTGCAGGGATTGCGGGTTTTCCGGTTACAGGGGGAGGACCGGGATCTATGAAATACTACATATCGATGAAGAGATCAGAGGCATGATAACCAAAGGCGCGGGGAAAAAAGAGATCGAGCTTAATGCAGGGCTTAAGCCTTTGTTCGAGGCGGGGATGGAGAAGGTCAGGCAGAAGATAACGACAGAGGAAGAGTTGAGGAGGGTGGTGTGGGAGGAATGATCGAAGAGCAAAGGGCAAAGAACAAAGGGCAAAGGAAGGAATAAGAATTAAACAATAAGGAGGATGGGGAAAATGATGTTCAATGATGGGCTGAAGCATAGGTTTTTAATCTTTTCGAGGAAGATGCTGCAGCTCTGCCGGACATTGCCAAAGCAGTATGAATGCGAAACAATAAGAAAACAGCTTGCAGGTTCAGCCACGTCGATCGGGGCGAATTATGAAGAGGCGGACGGCACTGTTACGAAGAAGGATTTTCTAAATAAGATAGTAATTTCCAGGAAAGAAGCCAAAGAAACAATTTATTGGCTCAAGATCGTTTCCGGCATTTACTTTCCCGAAAAGCAAATCGAGCCGCATATTAGAGAATGTTCGGAATTTATCCGCATGTTAAGCTCCATTATCAACAAAGTCCAAGCGAAGCTGTAAGTCTATCAGCTTATTTCTTGTTGCTTGTTACTTCCTTTGTTCTTTGCCCTTTGCTCTTTGTCCTTAGCGCCTCTTCTTCTGAAAAAACCTTGATGCCGGTACTATCTGAGTGACTGTCGGCTTCTCATATATATCTGACTTTTCAAGCTTTTTCTTAGACTTTATAGCAGTTTCCTTTTGTTCAGGACTGTAATAGAAGATAGCCGATCTATACTGTTCGCCGATATCAGGTCCCTGACGGTTTAAGGTTGTCGGATCATGTATCTTCCAGAATACATCCAGCAATTGATCGTAACTGACTTTATTCGGATCAAACTTAATGTGAACCACTTCGGCATGTCCGGTATTCCCGCCGCAGACTTTTTCGTAACTCGGTTCCGGGACGGTGCCGCCGGTAAAGCCGACTTCCGTGTCGATAACGCCCTTGACCTTGTCGAACTCCTCCTGGACGTGCCAGAAGCATCCGGCGCCGAAGGTCGCCTGTTCAAAGATTTTTTCACCTGGTTTAACGAACTTCAAGGCGATCCCGTTAATACAATACCTCTTATATGTAGGTGCTGGGCCGTCGTTAAAGACATGTCCGAGGTGGGAGCCGCAGCGGGCGCAAAGCACCTCTTCACGGACCATTCCAAGCGATGTGTCTTTCTCTGTAACTATATTCAGCTGCGAGACCGGCTCATTATAGCTGGGCCAGCCGGTGCCGGAGTCGAACTTCGTGCCTGACCGGAACAGCGCGGTGCCGCAGCGGATGCACTCGTAGATGCCCTGCTCTTTATTGTTGTTCAGGCTGCAGCTGAACGGAGCTTCGGTCACTTTCTTTGCGGTCACCAGATATTGTTCAGTTGTAAGCAGCTTTTTCCATTCGGCGTCGGTCTTTTCGATTTTATTTACAAACACTTCTTTATTTATGGATGGATCGAAAATCTTTACTGTTGTTTCTCCGGCCATTGTAAGACCTCCTGTTTGGATGAATAATACGGCAATTAGAAACATCGGTAACCTATTTAACATGGGGATATTATACAACGAAGAGGATGTTCTAAACTAACCCTCACCCCGGCCCTCTCCCTTGACAGGGAGAGGGGGCAAATTATGCATGTCCTCCCCCTGTCAAGGGGGAGCTAGAGGGGGTTAGTAATTCTCCCTGCTGAACATGTTTATTGCCAGCCCGACGATCTTTTTATATACGCTCCCGACAATATGTTTCAGCGAGAACTGGAAACCGCGTGGGCAGCCTATGCATAGACGGGACCTGGATGACGGTATACATTCTTTGCTGCATTCATAGATACAGGTCTTTTTCATGCCAACTGTCTTTAAGGCGATATGGGTGTCTTGAACGGCGGGCGTTTCCTGTCTTGCTTTCACTGCGACCCGCGGCGTGAATATTTCCATATACTGTTATCGGCGGATTTGCTGGAAATTTCACATTTCCCGGCAGGTATATATATGGTAAGATTTTATCTGATGATCAAAAGCATTGTGTTAACGGTCCTGGCGGGTCTTTTCATGCTGGTTTCCATGGCTGGCGGGAGCCTTCTTGCCGTCATGGTCGCGGTATTTGCAAAAGACAAAAGGCGCATATTCGGGAATATATCCAGAGTATGGGCCCGTTCTATACTCTTTATCGCCGGCGTCAAGCTGATCGTAAAAGGCACGGAGAATCTTAATGTCGCAGGTCCGGTCGTTCTGATAGCCAACCACCAGGGTAATTTTGATATCCCCGTGATGATGGCGGCGCTGCCTTTCAATTTCAGGTTCCTTGTCAAGGAAGAGCTCTTCAGGATACCTCTCTTCGGCTGGTATATGAAAAAACGCGGGGATGTTTCTATAAACAGGAAAAGCCCGCGTGACGCTATAATCGCACTTAAGAAGATCTCGGCGATCGTGAAGAGCGGAGAGCCTGTCATGATCTTTCCGGAAGGGACACGGAGCATGGACGGCAAGGTAGGGGACTTCAAACGGGGGAGCCTGATAGTAGCAGTAAATGCGGATGCTAGGATCATTCCCATAGCAGTATCCGGAAGCTACAATATCCAGAAAAGAGGCACCCTGCTGGTCAATCCGACAACTGTCACTGTCAACATCGGATCTCCCGTGAGCATTAAGGAAGAGGAAGAAAATGCAGGCCGGGAATCGGCCCTTCTGGAGTCGATAAGGCAAAA
>JBAZKV010000047.1 GCA_041650635.1 Candidatus Margulisiibacteriota bacterium
GCTTAATGGATCGGTCACCGTGAACTGGTCTGCCGCGCTTGTTGCTGAGGTCCCGTACGCGTTCGTTACTGTTATGTGATATGTGTTTGCTGTTAGTCCAGCAGGCACTGTCGCCGTTATCTGTGTTGCACTGTCAACTGTATATGTAAGGGGCGTTGTCCCCAGCTTTACCGCTGTTGCTCCGGTGAAGTTTGTACCTGTCACCACTACCGTTGTGGCCCCTGTGTTCACTCCCGTGTTCGGATTAACATTTGTTACTGTGGGTACCTGGGAGGAAGAATTAAGTACAGTAAATATATCCGCGGCTGTTTGGTCCGAAGTGCCGGATGGATTGGTGGCTGTTATATGATAAGCTGCCGGGGTAAGTCCCGCCTGTATGACCGCGGTGATCTGAGTTGCACTGTCTATATTAAAGGATGATACAGGGACCCCGCCAATATCAAGGGATGAAACATCGGAAAGATTGGTGCCCGTAATTACTACGGTAGTGGTCGAGTTGTTGTAACCGCTGGCGGGATCAACACTGGCTATAGTCGGGGACCCGTCGCCGCCTCCTATAGGTCCAGTGCCTATCGTAGTCCAGCTGTCGGCAGATGACATGCTGTAGAACATTGAAAAAAGTATTACAAAGACCAGAGAGGTCTTTAATGTTTTTGTTATGTATTTGCCGAACATCCTTATTTAACCTGTATCTTTCCCGAAAAGGTCTCTATTTTATCTTCGCCATAATCAAAGGCCAATATCACATCTTTTGCCCCGCGCGTCAAAATAACCTCGTTGTTATATTCGAGGGGATATTCTTCCTGCGGATAGGCCTTAAAAGTGGAGCTCTTTATCTTTTTCTCGATCTTGCCGTTCTTGCCGATTATCAGGATGGAGGGCCTTACATCATAATACACATTGCCTGTATTGACCGCTTTCACCTTGATGTTCAAAGTTCCATTATTATAGACCATTTTTGCGTCCCTAAGAGCAATGGCCGGGACTTCTGTCCCCTTGACCGTAAAGCGGAAAGGCTCTTCAATATTCATCTTTATGTTCAAAGTTATGTCATCCGGGCCCTGCACCTGTCCATAGTGGTAGGTATAGACCAGTCCGCCCCAGTAGCTTCCCTGCGCGTTTGACGGAACCTCTATCTTGAACTTAAGGTCTTTGCTCCCGCCAGCCGGGATGGTGAATTCATCCTGGCCAAGTTTTGCCAGTTTAGAGATGGACTGTTTTACGGGTTTTCCTTCTTTGTCCAGACCGTCTACAACGGCGGCTTTTACTTTTAATTCCTTGTCGGAGGTGTTGTCAAGGATGACCCCTCCTTCGAACACTTGCCCCTTAGACAGGTAAAGATCAACGGACGGCTGCCTCAAAAACAAAGAGGCCTGGCTCATTTGAAAAGCCAGCCCTAGATATATCAGGGCTATAACCGTTATTTCCGTAAATCTCTTCATGCCTTAATTACCTGTCTAAGGGAGGGGTTACCCCCTCCCTTAATAAACTAAAGATTAGTTTGCGGTCCTCTGATAGAGCCCTATATTTACAGACTTGCTGCCTGTCGTAGAAACTCCGACACCATTTGGCCAGACCGCGATAAACTGCATATGCAGATTTTCGGTCCTGTGGGATGCTGCCGTATTTGGCGCCGCGTAAACAAGACCTATCTGGCTTCTGCCGGTAATGACAAAGCCGTTGGCATTTGCTGACCCAGCCGTGTTCCTGTCGGTGTTGTAATAGATAACACCATCAGCAGGGATTGCAGACTGCGCCAGTCCCGGTATTCCGGACGGCGCAAGAGAGGCTCCCGTGGTGCCGGTAAGAAAGGCTTTGCCCTGCGCGGCTGTGTTGCCGGACATCAAAGGAAGTGTATTGAACATTGTCGGAGATGTCTCGCCCGGTTTTTTCACGCCCCAGGTGTTTTTGGCTATGCCGTTATTGTCATCCGTCCAGGCATACCATCTCATTGTCGCAAGGTTCGGGTCCTGTATATTACCAGTGGCCGGTCCTGCCGTCTGGGTTAACAGGTCCTTATCAGCATAAGCATAAACGGTCCACTGATAATTGGCCGCTTCCCAGTAAGGCGCCTGTACTGTAAGTCCGGTCTGGTAAAATTTTGCCGCATCTGTACCTGTAAGCCAGGTAGCGGGAGAACCTACTCCTGTTGCAGGATTGTTGGCCGTTCCCTTTACCCATATGGACGGAAAAGGGGAGGTCGCCTGCAGCGGATACAGTTTATAGGTCGATGCATGGTTCAGTATGGCTATCGACTTTCCTGTTACACTAGTAAGAGATGTAGGCGTATTTGTCCCCATCAGGGTCGCTCCTACAACAGCAGCCGTCTGGTCCGCGGATTGTAGATTGGTCAGGGCCAGGCTAAACATACCCGGAGTGCCTGCAAATTCATTAAAAACCCAGGCTCCGTTGGTATAGCCTACCGTCAAAACCGGATATCCTACCGGTATATCCCCTGATCCAGCGGCAAACACCGCCGAGGAGCAGGATACTGCTATTACAGCAGCAATAAGAACTAAAAATATTTTTTTCATGGATTTGTTTCCTTTCGTGGTTTTAGAATAGAAAAAGGATCCTTTCATGGTCATAGATAGAATCACCTCCAGTTGTATTTTTCCTTTTTTCCCTTCAATAGATTATCGTATGCATATCCTGCGGATTTCAGTGTTTTGCCTGACTGCGGTATTATTTCTTCTTAAGCCTAAAGTTGACCTCATAGGCAGCCTTGCCGCCGCGTTTGACATTTACGAACTTGGCATGAGTTGTGTCCGGCATAAAGTAGCCGGCGGGTATCGTGGCCTTAACGGCCGTTATCTTATTGACCCCGTAGTTTACATTCTTGAACACATACATCCCGTCGCTTCCAGTAACTGCCGTCCTGCCGCCTAGCCGCAGCTCTACTCCGGCTGCCCCCGTCTCTTTGCTGTCCTTTCTGCCGTTCCTGTTGCCGTCTATGTAGACATAGCCGTAAATAGCTTTCGGCAGTCCGAGTTTGAAGTCGGCATAGGCGACAGAGCCTTTTCTTACGATTACTTTGACGGAACTGCCTGCCGCGTTGTATTCTGCCGGCGCCGTATCTATGTCCATCGATATCATCTGCTCTCCCTGGCTCAGATCAAAGATCTCATAATTACCGTTGGCATCCGTAATTACGGAGCCGCCTTCATATAATATCTTTACGCCTTGCATCGGCTTGTCCATAGAGTCGAACACATTATTGGAATTTGAATCAAAGTAGACGCTGCCCCTTACGGACGGCTGCCCGACCACGCCAAAATCAGCGGTCTGTGTCGTTTTTGTATCGATCTCCCTTGGGTTT
>JBAZKV010000048.1 GCA_041650635.1 Candidatus Margulisiibacteriota bacterium
TTGGCGGCATGTTAGCGCCGCCCAGATGGATACCAAAAACGCCGGTATCGGGCCCATAGTTATGATGCTGTAGATAGTATTCTCCCTTGCCCTCCCCTATTTGATAACGTAAGGAGGGCCTTATTAACTCCAGCATTTTCATAATATCAGCTTTTCTCCAGTTTCCTGCTTCTATAAGACCTCCCTTCAAAGGTAATAAACTTACCGTTCATACTGAGTCTATCCAGGATCGCCGATGCTGTTACTGTATCAAACACCTTTCCCCATTGGGAAGGGGTAAGGTTTGTGGTCACTATGGTCGTCGCAAGCTCCGTTCTTTTCGATATGATCTGGAAGAGGATATCGGCCTGCTCTTTGGTCGGTACCGCATACCCCAACTCATCAAGGCAGAGGACGGGCACTCTCACACAGTAGTCAATGAGGTTGTAGACACTCCTTGCCCTGGAGAACCGTGCCATAAGATCAAAGAGGCTTGAGAAAACGGTCTGGTGTCCCTTTGTAAGAGCATCATGGCAGAAAGCAGTGGCAATATGGGTCTTGCCCACACCGGCAGGGCCGATAATGATGAGATTCGAGGGTTTGGCGAGCCATTCGGTGTGCATATACTCCATAATTTTCTCACGGGGTATTTTGGGATTGAAGATCCAGTCAAAGTCAGATAAAAGCTTTATCCTTTTAATCCCCGACATTCTCATGAGATACTCGATTCGCTTCTGCTCTTTTTTCCTGTGCTCTTCCGCAAGGAAGGCAAAAAGGAACTCACTCTCCTTCTCAGATAATGATGCAGGATCGGTGATAAACCGGAAGGTTTTCCAAAGGTCAGATAAGCTCATCATAGTCGGCAAGATTCCTCCTTTCATAGGTGATATCCAGAAGTTCTTTTTTCTGGGGATGTACGGGCTGCTCTTTGAATCCGGGAGAAAGAAGGCTCTCCACATAAGTGATGCGATATATGCCGAGATTGTTTGCCTCCCGTACGGCAGAAATAAGCGTCTCTCTGGCCATATTTTTAAGAAGCCGGAAGAGCTTGACGGCGCTTAAACGGGGGTCTTCCCCTTCCTTTTCTGCTGTATGGAGAAAAAGTTCTATCTCCTTATCCATCCTCTTCATAAGCTGGTAAATCCGCTCTTCCTTGAAGTGGGGCGTCATATTGAGAAGCCTTTCTCTATGCGAGGGATGTTCAATCGTCAGATTCTTCTCAAAATATCTCCTGTGGAGGGCAACACGTTTGCCGTCAACGACAATTTCGATGGATGAGGGCGAGAGAATAACAGTCGAGGCCATGTTGCTGTAAGAGGATGGAACTGAGTACCGATTCGTGTCGCAGGCGACGAACCCTGTAGAAGAGATCAGTGCAGGAACAAGCCTGCATGGTTTATAATCTATAGCCGGAAGAGGGTTGAGCCTCTCTTCGGCCAGAAGATCAAAAGGCGCTCTGCCGGTGACCCGGTGGGGTCTTTTGTTGCGCTCATGGCGCCAGGACATGAACTTGCTGTTAAGTTCGTCCAGGCCGGTAAAGTCAGCGGCACAGACAAAGTTGTCGATGTCCTGTATGACCCGTTCCACCCTGCCTTTTTCATTTGCCCTGCCTGGTGTACATAGATGGATGGAGAACCCGAAGTGGCGGGAGAAATCCAGAAATTGGGGATTTAGAATAATATCCGGTTTTCTGGTAATGACAACGCTCTTTAAGTTATCGTACCGATGCCCTTTCGCAATCCCGCCAACCTCACGCATTGCCTCTATATGACCGTCCAGGAAGAATTCGAAGGAGTGTTTCGGGTAGAATCTGCCGTAGAGGTACCTGGAATAGGCAAGAAGAAAGAGGAAGCCGTATACTGTGCCAAAAGACAGCCTGCGTTCCATCCAGTCGATTTGAACCTCTTCACCCGGCAGGAAGGTGAGTTCGTGGTATGCCTGTCTCTTTCTTTTCTTCCTCAAATTTATCGTGTAGTCTTTTACCGTTGTGTAGCCTCCGGTAAAGCCGTAGGACTTAAGTCGATCCAGCACCTGGATCGCCCTCAGACGGGGGTATCGGCTGTACCACTCTTCAATGAGTCGCCTGTAGGGTTCGATAATACCGGGCCGCTTTTTTGGAAGAGGTCCGGTACCCATGACCCGCATGATTCTCTTCCTTGAGATGGAAAGAAGTTCCGATATCTGGCGTATACTCAAATGTTCAACTTCAATAAAGTGCCTCACCTGCATCTTCAGAGTCTCATCGTCCATAAGATTGACTATACGGTTAAAAGCGGATCGCCGTCCATCCTGTCTTGTATCACCCCTATCCGTATCCATGGGCCGTAAAGGTCTGTTTCCCCGATCTCTTCAGAAGTATCTTGTCTTGTATCATCTGAATCATATCATCCGGTATCATTAAGATGAGCTTCTGTAGCCGTTTTGTATGGGGTATCCTGTCTTGTATCACTCGTTTATTTTGTCGCCATGTCTTGACATAGGGGTACCTGCCTGTAAAGTATCCCGGGTTTTTTTGAACCCAGGCATCCTGGGCAGCTTTTTTCCGGTGCTTCTTGCATTCGGGATTGGAGCATGCCTTCTGTCTCTGTCCTACCCGGCGATCAGGGGTAAAATACTTTCCACAGAAGAGACATTGTTTGACCACCAACACACCCCCTTGTTTTTGTCATAGTATAGACTGCTATGCCGGGGATGGCGGCCAAAAGCATAAAAAGCAAAAACTTTTCTGATGGGGGAGAGGAAGACTGACAATAAAAAGTATGTCAGGGTACAAGACCGATATGAGAGAGAAAGTCATGCGTTTGCGCAAAGCCAAAAAACAGAACCTTAAGACGAAGGAAAAACCCCTGCTTCAAACGAGGGACCACTGCCAACATAATTGGTATCTATTTAAGCGGCGCTAACAAGAGTGAAACATTTGAAGCCGTTGTTGCCTCCTACAGTCTGGTAATGATCCGGTATCTTCTCCTCATCTTTATTCTCCGTAAATACCACCGGAGTGTACCGCTGGGACCGTTATTCCGGGAACTCACAGAAACCCATATCCGGCTTATTATGATGGAGACCATGTGGTGCTATATCAAAGATATACTGATTTTGTCAAGCCACCTACTTTTAGGAGAAATAGAGCCGGGTCGCTTTTTACACTTCCTTGATATTGTTGAAGATGCTATACTGATACAAGCACAGGGAGCAACTGCGAAACTTTAGTATATAAATCATTTTATGAAATATATATCCATTTTTCCATGCATTTATTTAGTCGTTTTACGCG
>JBAZKV010000049.1 GCA_041650635.1 Candidatus Margulisiibacteriota bacterium
CCCTGGTTTGGCAGGTTAGAGGCCATGTCCGGCTGCCCTATCACCACATCCGCAGAAGCATTGTTTGCCGTGGGGAACGAATTAAAAATAAGCACCCTGTGATTTCCCTGGTCGGAAACGAAAAGTCTTGTACCATCCGATGATATTCCCACGGGATAATAAAAGGTATTGGCCGCTGGAATAAGACCTCCCTGGTTAGCCGAATTTGAGATAAGATCCGGCTGGCCTATTACGAGGTCCGCAGAGGCATTATTGGTTGTAGGTATGCTGTCATATACAAGCACGCGGTGGTTGGCAGCTTCAACAACCAACAACCTCGTGCCGTCGCTGTAGGCAGCCGAAGGCCTGTACATAGTATTTGGGCCTGCACCTCCGCCCTGGTTCGCAAGGTTTGAAGTAAAGTCCGGCTGGCCTATGACCACATCCGCTGCGGCATTATCTGATGAAGGGATGGAATTGTATATCAGGACCCTGTTGTTGTATGAATCGCACACTATCATTTTTGAACCCGTCACAAAAACATTCCTGGCAGCGGCCAGGACCGCGGCAGAAACGGCTTCCGCAGTCTGATTTGCGGAGTTGCTCGTCATATTGGGCTGGCCTATCACTACATCAGCGGGAGCATTATTGATCTCCGGTATGGAATTATAGATCAGGACGCGGTGATTGCGAAGATAATCCGATATAAAAAGCTTAGTTCCGTCGCTGTAGATGCGAGAGGGCGTGTTCAACCCGAAAGCCGATACAGCTCCTCCCTGGTTTGCGGAATTAGAAGCAAAATCCGGCTGCCCGATCACTACATCTGCCTCTATCCTAGATCCTGAGGCAATAAAAGCGCTTATCTTTGCGTCAATATTCTTGTAGACCATGACCCTGTTATTGCTCTGTTCAAGTACAATAAGCCTGTCAGTATCGGCAAAGAGCCCCACCGGCTTTGACAGGCTTTTATTTGAGATCCCGCCTGTGTTGGCGGTCCTGGTCGTCATATCGGGCTGCCCCACGACAGCGTCTGCAGCAGCAAAGTTGACCGCGGGGATCGTATCGTATATAAGCACCCTGTTGTTTTGTATGTCAGAAACATAAAGCCTGCTGCCTACGGTATAGACCAAACTTGGCTGGTACATGCTTTGAGCCGACAACCCGCCGTTATTTGCGGCGTTTGATGACATATCAGGCTGTCCCAGCACTACATCCGCTGCAGCATTATTTGAAGAAGGGATGGCATTGTATATCAATATCCTGTTGTTCATGTCATCCCCGACAAATAATCTGGTTCCGTCAGAATAGACCGCTTTGGGAGTGTTAACCGTGTTTGCAGCGGGAGACCCGCCCCGGTTTGCGGAATTGGAACTCATGTCCGGCTGTCCAACCACCAGATCAGCTTCAGCAAAGTTATGGGATGGCAGGCTGTTATAGATCAAAATCCTGTGGTTGTCAGTATCTGCAATAAAGAGTCTCGTCCCATCGGTACCAAGTCCGGAAGGGCTGTCCAGGGATTTTGACGAAATCCCTCCGTAATTTGAGATATTTGACGCAAGGTCGGGCTGCCCTATCACTGTATCCGCGGCAGAATTGTCTGATAAGGGTACCGAATTATAGATGAGCACCCGGTTGTTACCCCTGTCGGCTATCACCAGTTTGTCCTCTATTTTGATCATCCCGCTCGGAAGATACAGGGTTTTTCCATACTGCCTGCGGTTCATCAGGTTAGAGGCCATATCCGCCTGGCCTACTACTATATCGGCTGTTGAGCCCGAGACAGAGTCTACGGCACGAGGCCCGAGAGCAGGGACCACAACGGCAATAGAAAATGCGGCAATGACGGGAGCAATATACAAGCCAAGCCGCAGTCGACCGGACTTTAGTTTAGTTATCGTTTTAGATAGGTTGTTTAGCATTTTTTGTTTGGGTCAAGGGTTTAGGGTCAAGGGTATAGTCAGACATAGTTCGCCCAATGTTTGACTTGACCCTTGCCCCTTGACCCTAGTCCGGCACAGCTATCCAGCCAGCTCCCGGCTGATGCTCCTGGACCTTGAGGCAGCGGCATAGACCGCGTCCGCTACTATCTGCGAAAACCCTGCCTCTTCGAAAACCTTTAGGCCTTCAACCGTTGTCCCTCCGGGGGAAGCGACCATTTCTACCAGCTCTTTGTGGCTTTTGCCAGTCTCTTTGAGCGCCTTGACGGATCCTATCGCGGTCTGAACTGCCAAAAGATAAGCGGTCTGCCGGTCAAGACCGGCCTTTATCCCTCCTTCTGCAAGTGCGGCAACGAACTCATAGACAAATGCGGGTCCTGACCCTGAAAGGCCCGTGACCGCATCAAAGTGTTTTTCGCTGATAACAACGGTTTTTCCAAGGCAGTCAAATATGTCCGTTGCCGTTTTTATGTCGGAGTTCCCGGCATTCTTCCCGGCTGCTATCGCACTCATCCCCTCTCCTATCAGGCACGGGTTGTTAGGCATAGTTCTGATGACCGGACAGCCCTTGAGCTCTTTTTCAAGAAAGGAAAGAGGGACCCCCGCCGCGATAGAGATCACCAGTTGCGAAGCTTTTATGTCTTCTTTGATCTGCGGAAGGACCTGGGACATGTTCTGCGGTTTAACCGCAAGAATTATTACATTACCGGCCCAAACTGCCCTGTTGTTGTCCTCGCAGGAAATGACCCTGAATTTTCGCGCAAGGCCTTTTGTCCTTTCGGCATCCTTGTCCGAAATATAGATGCGTCCGGGAAGATACAGTTTTTTCTTTATAATGCCTCCTATTATGGCCTCGGCCATTCTGCCGGAGCCTATAAAGGAGAGCTTTTTGCCCAAGGCCATCTCCTACATCCTATTGTGCAGAAGGTTGTCCTGTGAGGCTGCGCTTTCCTGTCCGGTCGAGGAATTATCCGAGATGGAAATGCTGCTCGGCGAAAGGAGAAAGATGGTGTCCGATATCTTTGTCATGTGCCCGTCTATGGCAAAAGCCGTTCCGCAGACAAAGTCTATGAGGCGCATTCCTTCCGAAGAATCAAGGTACTTAAGATTGACTATGACCGGGTCCCCTGCCCTTAGACGCGCCGAGATCTGCAGGGAGTCTTCATATGCTCTGGGCTCGTACAGCATGATCTCGTAATCGCTGCTGGAGGCCTTTTTGCTGGACCTGGGTTTGATGGGTCCAAGATCGAGA
>JBAZKV010000050.1 GCA_041650635.1 Candidatus Margulisiibacteriota bacterium
ACAAGAAATTCCTCTGTCTGCTATTTTGATCCTTACGGCAGTTTCCTGTTCTACGGAAATATAGAAAAAGAAAGTATAGACTCATTGGTGCAGATGCTGCCCGATAGGGAGGATGAGATCCGCGAAGCATACGTGAAAGCCCAGAATAACTATTCAACTATATCGTCTCTTGCGGAAAATATGTTGATGGCAGGTCTTGACCAGGAAAAGCTGTCCGAGGAGGTCAAGTCCGCGCTGGGGCAGGTGACTGACACGGTAACAAAAGAGTATGTAGAAGCCATGCATCCGGACGCCATGCCCTATTCGGACATCGGCCGGATGCTTACCCTTGTGACAGATCCGTCGACAGGCATAGGTCCTGAGCATTTTGAGAGTGTGTATTCCGCGATCATCAACAGGATAGACGATAAATATACATCCCTTCCGTTCGATCAGGCAATGCGCGCATTCAAGGAAGATTCGTGCAGGACCTACGGGCTTGCTTCCGATAAGATAACTTCCGTCGATATTTTGATCGCCGCTTTCGGGTGCCAGCCCGTAGCGGTGGCTGACAACAACAATGTTATAGTATACGACGAAAGCGGCCTTCCGACCGAGACTGTGCTGAAAGCAGGTGATGAACTGAACAGGTTAATGGAGCCGATCGTCAAGATCGACGATAAGCAATTAATGAAGATCAGGTATGCGGACAGGGACGGATTCAAGTATGGGTATACGATGTTATAATCCTCATATGGATTTTCTCGGGCTTTCAAGGACACGCCAGTCATGCAGAAGATATTCCGATAAGCAGGTCAAAAGGGAGGACCTGGAATATTGCTTAGAAGCCGCCCGCCTCGCTCCTTCCGCCTGCAACAGCCAGCCATGGACTTTTATCGTTGTGACGGAAAAAACAAAAAAGGCAGAACTGTCGGAAGGCGCTTTTCACGGTATCTACTCAATGAACACTTTCGCCTCCTGTGCGCCGGTCCTTATAGCTGTCATCAGGGAAAAGGGCAGCGGCACGTCCAGGATAGGAGCGATGTTCAAAGGCACCGATTATCCTCTTATAGACATCGGCATCGCCTGCGAGCATCTTGTCCTTGCGGCGGCAGAGAAAGGTCTTGGGACCTGTTACCTCGGCTGGTTCGACGAAAAGAGGGCAAAGAAAGTGCTCGGTCTTGCTAAGAACAAAAAGGTCGATCTCATCATCAGTCTGGGATATCCTGAAGACAGTGTCCTGCGCGAAAAGATGCGCAAGGATATGAATGATATTGCCGAAATCCGCTGAACTTTCTGCCGATATATATAATGAAAGTACTATGCTGCCAATAAGGATCAAATATATCATAGACCGTTCAGTTTTTTCTCTTGCGGATAGAAGGGTAATGGCCCCGAGGACAGCGCCCTCCGCCGCCAATGAGTTAAGGTCGATGATGAACTCATCTTCCGTAAGGCCCAATAAAGTAATACAGTACTTGTTGTCGGGAAGCGCACTTGCGCCCCGCGACGCTGCTCTAAAACTGTTCTGGGACCTCGGACATGGGCAGGCTGCGTCAGTCCTTTCGGTAACAAGCTACCTTTCGCAAAGAGATAAGATAGCGCTTTTAACTGCCGGCCAGTCCGACCTGAAAGAAGAACGCAGCCTCTCTCAGCAGGAAGTATCGGGGATGATCGACATATTGAACGCGATGGTATGGAACGAAAAGGTGAACCTGTCCAGAATGCTTTTCGAGCCTGCCGGCTGCATGCCCAAAATATTGCCGCCCTGGATCTTCAGGAAGGTCATGTTCGACAAAGGGCTCTATCCTCAAACGCTCCATAGACTGGTCAGGCCGCTTGCCGGACACGATATCGATTATATGATCGCGCAGGCCGGGACCGGGAAGACAGCGGAAGCCTTCTTTGGCAGGCTGCTGGAAAAAGCGTTCCTTCCGGAAGAGGTCAATCGCCTGATAGAAAAAAAGCTTTTGCCGCGCTGAGCCGAAATTCTTTACACGCCGGACTTTCTGCACTATAATAGAGGTCAATGTTCAGCAAAATAGATCTGTTCAATAAAAAGAACAAATACGGCCTGAAAGATAATTCCTCGATCCTGGTCGACAATACCCGCCTGGATCCGGTGCCTTTTGCCGACCCTTTATTCATCTCCAGGCTTTTTAAGCGTTTCGTCAATAAAAAGCTGGACAAGTTCAGGCCGGACAAAAGCCGGGTCATCACAAGGTATTTAAGCATCAGGAACGAAGACAATATCAGGCAGATCATTAAAAGCATCCTTGCGATGAAGGAGGAGGACGCTGTCCGCCTGCTCGTGACCGTTATGAAGGATTTTGAGTCGCGCCATAAGGACCTGAAGAAGATCTTTGTGAAAAATTATGCCGAGGTCAGCCGGTTTGTAGCGCCTCAAGAAGGATTGTCCGCCGAAAGAAAACTGCTCATCGGTTCATATTTCACGATGGAATATTCCGTCGAATCAACGGCACTGTTCAATCCTTCCGTAGTGGTCTATCCCAAGCAGAACGACCTGAAGAAAGGGCAGACCAGGGTCATCTTCAGTTTTAGGGCTACCGGGGAGGGGCATATCTCTTCCATAGTGTTCCGCAGCGCCATAATGGACAGCCGGAACGAGGTCTACCTGGAGCCGATCAGTAGATTTGTGTCGACTCCACAGGTGATAGTTAACCCGACCTATGATAAAGCCCTTTTTGAGAGGAAGCTGAAAGAGATACACAGTTACGGCGAGGTCGCGGAAAAAGTGACAGGAGGCCTGAAGGATGAGTTCACATACAATGACCTGAAGGAAGAGATGGAAAAAGCCGGACAGCATAAGTTCGAAGAGGGGATCAATGTTAAATCAGCGCTTGAACAGATAAAATGGCTCGCTGACTGCAACTATGAAGTGGTCTTTCCTGCGGAGCAGCTTATTTCGGAGCGTGTTATCTTTCCCGTCTCCCAGACAGAAAGCAACGGAATAGAGGATGCCAGGTTCGTCAGGTTCGCGGAAGAGGACGGGAGCGTAAGATATTACGCGACCTATACGGCATACAACGGCAGGGAGATACTGCCGCAGTTGATGGAGACAAGGGACT
>JBAZKV010000051.1 GCA_041650635.1 Candidatus Margulisiibacteriota bacterium
TCTTTGTTTTGTTCGTCAAAAGATGGCCCTTGCCACCTTTGCGTCTCATTATTTTGCCTTTTTTTGTGATCTTGAACCTTTTCTTGGTCGCCCTGCGTGTCTTCATCTTAGGCATGTCATCTTCCTCCTTGCGTTGCTTTCATCTATTTGGGGGCTACAACCATTATTACGGCGCGGCCTTCCTTGACGGGCGGCTTCTCCACCTGCCCGAACTCAGCTATATCGGCTTTTAACCGCTCTATGACCTTATCCCCAAGCTCGGGGTGAGCCATCTCACGGCCCCTGAAAATAAGCGTTACCTTGACTTTATCCTTACGTTCCAGGAACTTCTTGATAAAACCCAGTTTAACCAGGTAATCGTGATCCCCGATCTTGGGCTTAAGCCTGATCTCCTTGATATGTGTGGCGTGCTGTTTTTTCCTCGCCTCTTTCTCTTTCTTCTCCTGCTCATACTTGTACTTGGAGAAGTCCATTATCCTGCAGACCGGAGGCCTTGCCATCGGAGCTATTTCCACCAGGTCCAACCCTGCCTGTTGCGCGAGTTTGAGGCCTTCTTCCGGAGGCATAACCCCCAGCTGTTTACCATCCTCGCCAATGACCATTACCTCGCGTATCCTTATCCTGTCATTTACCCTTATTGACTTAGCCTGGAACTGGATTGCCGTGACCTCCTATTTTTTCTCTTTTACTTCCGTGACTATCTTGTCCGCAAAATCCGCAAGTTTCATGGGACCAAGGTCTCCCTTGCTCCTCTCCCTTACGGATACGCTCTCCGCCTGGGCTTCTTTCGCGCCCACTATCAGCATATAGGGCACCTTCTGGACCTCGGCGTCCCTTATCTTATGCTGCATCCTGCCGCTTTTGTCGTTTATCTCTACCCTTATGTCCCTGTCTCGAAGGGTTTGAGCAACTTTTTCGGCATAAGCCATATGCTCATCGGATATCGGTATTATAACAGTTTGCACCGGAGAAAGCCAGACCGGAAAAGCCCCGGCATAGTGCTCTATCAACAGCGCAAGGGTCCTTTCGTAGCAGCCTATAGAAGACCTGTGTATTACCATCGGGGTCTTTAGCGACCCGTCCTTATCTACATATTCCATCCCGAACCTTCCCGGCAGCGCAAAATCCACCTGCACGGTAAAGATCGTGTCTTCCTTGCCGTAAACGTTCTTGAACTGAATATCAAGTTTAGGCCCATAGAAAGCAGCTTCCCCGTCCGCCTCTTTATAGTCAAGCTTGATATCGTCGAGGATCTTCTTCATTATCTTCTGCGACTCTTCCCAGGCCTTTGGGTCGTCTATATACTTTTCTTTATTTTTGGGGTCCCACTTCGAGAATCTGTACCATATCTCGTTCTCTATGCCAAGGGTCTTCATTACGAACTTGATCAGGTCCAGGACCTTCTTGAACTCTTCTTCCAGCTGCTCCGGAAGGCATATGATATGCGCGTCGGCCAGGGTAAACTGCCTGACGCGGGTAAGCCCGTGCATCTCCCCTGAGCTTTCGTTCCTGAAAAGGACCGCATTTTCGCAGTACTTAAGGGGCAGGTCCTTGTAGCTCCTGGTCTTGGATTTATATATCATGAACTGGAACGGGCATGTCATGGGCCTTAAGGCAAGGATCTCTTCGTCCTTACTGTTAATTATGAACATCCCTTCCCTGTAGTGATCCCAGTGCCCGGATATCTTGTAAAGGTCGCTCTTTGCCATATAAGGCGTCTTGGTGAGAAGATACCCTCTCTTCTCCTCCTCATCTTCCACAAACCTCTGGAGTATTTGGATTATCTTGGCGCCCTTCGGCATTATGAGCGGGAGGCCTTGCCCCACGGCTTCGTGAGTGGTAAAGATCTCCAATGTCCTGCCGACCTTATTATGGTCGCGTTTTTCCGCCTCTTCCTTGGCCTTAAGGTAATTCTCCAGCTCTTCTTTCGTCGCAAAAGCCGTGCCGTAAATGCGTTGCAGCATTTTATTCTTTTCGCTTCCGCGCCAATATGCGCCGGTAGCGGAGAGCAGCTTGAAGGCCTTTATCTGGCCAGTAGAAGCTATATGCGGACCCTTGCACAGGTCCGTAAAATCCCCGCTCTTATACAATGATACTTTTTCATCGGGGATATCCTTAATAAGCTCAACCTTATAGGACTCTCCCATCTTTTCAAAGAGCTTTACGGCCTCAACTTTGCCGAGCTCGGACCTTTCGAACTTTTGGTTCTCCTTTATGATCCTGGCCATCTCGGCTTCTATCTTGGGCAAGTCTTCCTCAGAAAACGGCTGCGGAGAGTCAAAATCATAATAAAAACCGTCCTCTATAGCCGGCCCTATAGCCAGTTTTACGCCCGGAAACAGCCTTTTTACGGCCTGGGCCATCACATGTGAGGTCGAATGCCTTAAAGTATCGAGTTCCATAGTAAAAAATAGAAAAATGGTGGGCCTAAGAGGACTCGAACCTCTGACCTCTTCCATGTCAAGGAAGCGCTCTAACCAACTGAGCTATAAGCCCACGCAATGAACCTAAATTATAGCGATTATAGGGTGTTAAGTCAAGGATTATAGAACGGGCGGAGGAAAGTATAAAATAGAAAAAGGGCTTCCAATTCCTGGAGCGGAAGGTTGGAAGCCCTTTTCGTCCTCCTACTTCTAAACTGACTTGCTTACTTCTTTCTTGAAAAACCAACCAAACCGATCAATCCTGAGCCGAGAAGCAACAAACTGGCCGGTTCAGGGACGGCTACTGCTTCAGCATCGACATCATCAAAATATGCTGAACCAACCCCGTACCAATCGGTGCTGGACTGCTGGGCGCCATATGAAAACAGGGTAAAGCGTACCGCCTGCGTACCCTCGGGAGCCGCAGCAGAAACCACTGAAAGATTCTGCCAATCTGCACCTGTTACCGTGGCAGATTCAAAAGTTGCCGAAGGCG
>JBAZKV010000052.1 GCA_041650635.1 Candidatus Margulisiibacteriota bacterium
CGCCGTAAAGCTCGGCGCAGAGGCTGTGGTGCTGCACTGCGGAAGGGTAGAGATGCCTGACGCAACCAGAGACCTTATCCGCCTTTACGTTGACGGCGAAGCGGATTCCAAAGAATTCAAAGACCTGCAGTCTTCCATGATCGATCAACGGCAGAAGCTTGCCGGTCCGCATTTTAAGAGCGCCTTAAAAAGCCTGAGGGAACTGGAACCTTTCGCGCGAAACCAGGGTGTGCGGTTGGGGATAGAAACCCGTTTTTATTACCGCGAGATCCCTTCCTTTGAGGAAATAGGCATCATCCTGGATGAATTCAGGGGCTCCAATATTTTCTACTGGCATGACACGGGCCACGCGCAATTCATGGACCACCTTGGTTTCCTGAAGCATAAAGAGCTCCTTGAGCGTTACGGAAACCGCCTGCTGGGGATACACCTGCATGATGTCATTGCCGCCAAAGACCACTATCCTCCCTCAACAGGAGAGATAGATTTCTCCTGGATCATGAGCTCCCTGCGGGAAGAGACGATCAAGGTCATTGAAGCGCATTATCCGGCGGCCCCGGCAGAGCTTACGCAGAGCAAAAAATACCTGGAGGGGCTCATACATGGGAAAAATTAACCTGCGCGCGCCTGCCGTTGCAGGCATGTTTTACCCCGCATCCAGCAGGCCGCTTAAAAGCCAGATCGAGGCATTCATGGAAGGCGCCCCTGCCCGCAAGGCAGAGGCGATAGCCTGCATGCTTCCGCATGCCGGCTATATGTATTCGGGGAATGTCGCCGTCAAGACCCTCTCACGGATAACCGTAAAAAACAAGGTCATCCTTATCGGCCCCAACCACACGGGGACAGGCAGCAGCTTCAGCATCGTTACCAAAGGCGCCTGGGAGACCCCGCTTGGAAAAACAGAGATCGACACCGTGCTTGCCTCACGGCTGCTCAAGACCTCCACACTCCTTAAAGAAGACGAATCGGCGCACGAGCGCGAACATTCCCTGGAGGTAGAGCTGCCGCTTTTGCAATATTTCAACCCCGCTGTCAGTATCGTGCCGATAGCGGTCATGTCCTCGGAAGTCCAGGACCTCAAAAATACGGGTAGCCTCATCGGAGAAACGATCAAAGAGGCGGGGCTGGCAAAAGAGGTATTGATCGTGGCAAGTTCGGACATGACGCATTACGAACCGGACAGGCAGGCGAGGGAAAAGGACAGGCAGGCGATCGAGGCGATCTGCCGGCTAGATGAAGACAGGCTGATCGAGCGCATTATGACACTGGGGATCACCATGTGCGGATGGGCCCCGGTTGTGATCATGCTTACGGCCGCAAAGAAGCTGGGGGCGACATCCGCGGCACTCAGCCTCTACCAGACAAGCGCGGAGACAACCGGAGACGAGGAGAGCGTAGTCGGCTATGCCGGCATAACCGTTCAATAAAACTATGGAAGACATACGCCAACCCGAAAAAAAGATCGATAGCAGCTGGAAAGAAAACACCGGTAAGGAAAAGGAAGGGGCCGAGCGCCAGGAGCAGTTCACTCCGCCTGAGCCGGACTTCAGCTTCTTTGTCACAACCCTTGCCATACAGGCCTCGATTTTCCTGGGGATCATGGAAAATCCGGCGACCGGGAAAAAGGCACAGGACCTCACCCAAGCCAAATTCATCATTGATACCCTGGCGATGATCGGGGAGAAGACAAAAGGCAACCTGAACGAAGAGGAAGCTGCGCTCCTTGAAAAGATGCTTTTTGAGCTCAGGACCGGCTACGTCCATATCGCCGAAAAGGACGCCCCGAAACCTTAAAGAGAAAAGGAGACGGTCATGATAGATAAAGAGCTTCTGGACATCCTCGCCTGCCCTGCCTGCAAAGGCGATGTTGAATTTAAAAACGAAAAGATACTCTGCAAAAAATGCGGGAAAAAATACCCGGTCAAAGACGGCATACCCGTCATGCTTATCGATGAAGCGGAATAAAGCCAAAAAGATCCTGGTCATCCACGGGCCGAACCTTAACCTTCTGGGGCAGCGGGAACCTGCCGTATACGGCAGGGTGACCCTTGAGCGCATCAATACCCTGATCAGGCAGGCTGCGCGCAAACTCGGGGCAAAGGTGGAGATCAGGCAATCCAATCACGAAGGCGCCATCGTTGATCTCATCGGAAAAAGCAAGGCCCGCTTCCACGGCCTGCTCATCAACCCCGCTGCCTACACGCATACAAGTGTAGCCATCCGCGATGCCATAGCCGCCTGCGGCATCCCGGCAGTAGAAGTGCACCTCTCCAATATCCATGCCCGCGAGGAATTCCGGCACAAATCCCTGATCACCCCCGTGGCAAAAGGAACCGTCATGGGGTTTGGAGCAAGTAGTTATACATTGGGACTGGCAGCGCTTGTAGATCTACTGGAATAAGCTAGCATAAATCCTGTTTAAATAACAAATTACAAATAACAAATAACAATAAATTTTCAATAACCAATGACCAAAATAACAAACATATGTTTGATTATTGTAATTTGATTATTGGATTTTTTTGTAATTTGTAATTTGTTATTTGTAATTTATCCTTACTTTCTATGCAAAGCCCAATCTCTCGTCTTCTTAACTCTCTTTCTTCCCTCAACCTGGATGCCATGCTGGTGTCTGACCCTGCCAATATAAGCTACCTGACAGGATTACGCAGCAGGGATGCCTGGCTCCTGGTGTCCCGCAAAGAAAGTTTTTATCTTACGGACGCCCGCTACACCGAAGAGGCGGCTTTAGGGCTTCACGGGATCACCCTGCGGAAAATTAAAAAGCCGCTTTTTGAAGAGCTTGCCTTGATCGCGCAAAGCAAAAGGCTCGCCAAGATAGGCTTTGAAGAACACCGGGTAACCTGGCTATTCCACAAAAAACTTCAGGAGAAGCTCAAAAATTCCCGTTCCC
>JBAZKV010000053.1 GCA_041650635.1 Candidatus Margulisiibacteriota bacterium
GATTTCCCTGCCTGCCTGGATGGCGTAGGTTTTGGATACCCCGTTAAAGGAGGTGGCTATCTTCTCAAGCTTTTCCAGCCTTTTCAGGTAGATATCAACATTTTCTTTTCTTGCGCCGGGACGGGCTGCGGATATAGCGTCAGCGGCCTGAACCAGCACTGCTTCAAGGGTCCTGGGCGGTTCATCATTATGATGAGCCGCTATGGCATTCACAACATCCGGGTGCTCGTTGTACTTTTTCGCTATCTCTCCGCCTATGACGGCATGGGAGCCTTCAACCTCATGATCGATGGCCTTGCCTATGTCATGCAAAAGACTCGCCCTTTTCGCAAGGGTTACATCAGCACCGAGTTCGGCAGCCATTACAGAAGCGAGATAGGCGACTTCCTTGGAATGCTGAAGGACATTCTGACCGTAGCTTGTACGGTACTTGAGCCTTCCCATAACCTTGACAAGTTCAGGAGAGATCCCTCTTATGCCGAGGTCAAACATGGTACGCTCTCCCTCTTCCACGATAAGGCGCTCCACTTCCTCTTTTGCTTTCTCGACAACTTCCTCTATCCTGCCGGGATGTATCCTTCCGTCGGCGATTAGTTTTTCCAGCGATATTTTAGCTATCTGCCTTCTTACCGGATCGTATCCTGAAAGGATTACGGCTTCCGGTGTATCATCAATGATCAGGTCTATACCCGTGGCGGCTTCGAGGGTCCGTATATTGCGGCCTTCCCGGCCGATGATCCTGCCCTTCATGTCGTCATTAGGCAGGGCAACGGTAGATACCGTCGACTCAGTGACCGTTTCCGCCGCGCATCTCTGGATGGAATTCACTATGATGTCCTTGGCCTTTTTATCGGCTATTTTCTTAGCTTCTTCCTCTATTCTCCTGATTGTCTGGGCGGCTTCGAGCTTTGCCTGGTCCTTGATCTCCTCAAAGAGTACCTTCTTGGCTTCCTCGCTTGAAAGTCCGGATACCTCCTCGAGTTTTTTCTTCTGCAGATCAATTATTCTTTCAGCTTCCCTTTCCGCGGCTTCAATCTTTTTTTCCTTGAAGCCCATTTCCCGTTCCCTTCTTTCAATGGCTTCCATCTTTCGGTCAATGTTCTCTTCCTTAGACTGAAGCCTCCGCTCGATTTTCTGCAGCTCCACCTTGCGGAACTTGGACTCCCTGTCGAATTCCCTTCTTTCTTTCTCCACATCCTCCCTGGCCGAAATAAGAGCTTCCTTTTTCATGGTTTCGGCTTTCTGCTTCGCGTCTTCAATAATCCTTTTTGATTCCTGTTCCGCAGCAAGCATCATCTTCTTCTCTATGGCCTTGCGGGAGAAATAACCGATCACAACGCCGCAAATCAGCGATAAAATTACGATAATAGTGTACTGTTGTATCACTGCCTGTATGGTCAGAACAACCACCTCCAAGAAAATATTAATATATTAAACTGCTGGATAAAAGCTAATTAATGGGGCTAACCGTCATTTGCCCGGCGGAAGCGGGGGCACATCAACAAAAACGCTTATATATAAGGGTTCAGATACATTGCCCGCTTTATCTCTGGCTATTACAGTCAATGTATTTTTTCCACTCATATTCAAGCTTACAAAACCTCCGAATATGCCATCTATGTTTTCCAGAGGCAAAATCTTGTTAATTGTCACTTCAGCGCCCGCTTCAGTCTTGCCGCTGACATAAACCCGCGGCTCATAAATAACTTCATCCTGCTTGGGACTCGTCAATTGTATAGTCGGGGCAACATTATCAAAGCTTATCTTGAACGATTTCTCCGACCCATTGCCCGCTCTGTCGACACATTTTATCGAAATTATATTCATAAAGGGAACCAGATCAACATTACAGCTGAATTCGGTCTTGCCCTCGGCTGCTTTGACACCGTTTACAAAGACAGAACACGGCTCTGAAATAACACCTGATATGTTGAACGGCGAATTCCTCGTAACTTCCTCTATTTTAGATGTTATCCCGAGTTCTGGAGGTTCATTGTCAAGTACCACTTCCAGGGCGGCTTCTTCGCCTTTTATACCGCCCGGCCCCTCGGAAAAAATTATTATACTATTAACACCCTGTTTAGTCAACATTATTGAAGAAAAGACGAAATCACCGTTCGGGGCGGCAAGAGTATCTTTCCGGGCTCCGTTGTTGACTACAGCATTCACCTTACCGCCGGGAGCGGCCTTGCCCGTGATAACGATGCTGTTCCTGGTCACCAGTTCGCCTGAACGGGGCGAGGTCACGGTTACGGCCTGTCCGCCGCCCTCCCCGGCTTCGTCGCTCCGGCTGCCGGATTCAGCCCCTCCCGCATCCCTGTTTTTAACGGGCTCCGCCACATTGCCTGAGGAATCTACGGCGACTTCCATGTTTTTTTCAACCAGGGTCTCCTGATTTTTCTGGACCAGGGACCTTACCATAACGGATCCCTCATGGCAGGAGAAAAGGGATTCCCCCATCATGTTGTAGAGTACGGAAAAGTCCGTACCCCTAACGCCCGCTACAGAGGTCGGCGTCTTAACCTCGAATTTTTCAGTTTTTTTGAGAACCCGTTTCACCTTTGCCCTGACCTTGCCCAGCAAAAGTTTCAGGGAAGACTGATCGCCCTGTTCGTCGCTTTTGTATAATTCATTAATATTAATTATGGTATTTTCTTCAACGATTATGGTCGTATTGTCGTCAATGCCGATCTCGGCTTTGGAATTAAGCTTGGTCCTCAGATTGTCGTCCTGGCCAAGCACAGTACCGATGGCGCAGGGCAGCCATCTGGAACTCATCTTCTTCTGATACTCCACCTTGCCCTCGAAAGA
>JBAZKV010000054.1 GCA_041650635.1 Candidatus Margulisiibacteriota bacterium
AAGAAGAGATTGAAGTTTTGAACAAAAAGAAACAGGAGTCGCTCAACAGGCTTGAACAGGTCAAACAAGCCACTGAAGGTGCTTGGGAAAGCCTGGCGGAGGGCGCAACTAAGGCGTGGAACGATCTCAGAGAGGCTATGCAGAAGGCTGCCGAGAAATTTAAATAAGGTGCTGTCAGCTATCGACAAGGAGGAGACCAATGCCGATACGAACAGTCCCTTCGAGCTTAAAGGATAAGCTCCCTCAAAGAGCCCGGGAGATCTTCGTCAACGCATTCAATAACGCCCATAAACAATACAAAGACCCGGAGAAACGCAGGGGAGATCAATCGCTTGACGAAGTAGCCAGTAAAGTCGCCTGGAGCGCGGTCAAGAAAGATTACGAGAAAGGCAAAGACGGCAGGTGGCATAAAAAAATCTAGCATGGAGCCTTATCCATATGCCTGATTATTCCTATTATCAAAAAGAAGTTTCCGAGATATTCGCGGAGCTGAAAACCGAAAAATGCGGCCTTTCTTCTGATGAGGCAGAAAAGAGGCTTAGAGAACACGGCAGCAATTCCTTTAAAGAAGAGAAACAGACCCCGCTCTTCGTATTATTCTTCCTGCAATTCAAAGACCCTCTGATCTATATCCTGCTTTTAGCTGCGATCATTACCTTTGCCATCCGCCACTACATAGATATGTCGGTGATCATGGCTGCGCTTATCATCAACGCGGTAGTCGGTTTTATCCAGGAATTCCAGGCAGAGCAGGCAATGCGTAAGATACAAGAAATGACCGAGCTTAAGGCAGCCGTTACCCGCAACTGCGCGGATGAAAAGATAGATGCAAGCGACCTTGTTCCCGGCGATGTGATCGGTCTTTCCGCGGGCAATAAGGTCCCCGCAGACGCGCGCATATTCGAAGAGATCGAGCTGCATATAGACGAATCTGCGCTTACCGGGGAATCCGTTCCCCAGGAAAAAGATACCGCGGCAATAAAGCGAAGCAATGTCATGGTCGCCGACCAGGAGAACATGGCGTTTATGGGCACGGTGGTCGTGCGCGGAAAAGCAAAGGCGGTTGTGGTGGCAACCGGGCTTGACACTCAGATAGGCAGGATCTCGGAAAAGATAAAGACCACGAAAAAGGAAAAGACGCCTTTGCAAAAACGTCTCTCTGAATTCAGCGGTATAGTTGGCATTATTTCCGTGGGTTTGGCGTTATTCATCTTTGCCGTGGGCGTGCTGAAGTCAAAACCGGTGATCGACATGGTGCTTGTTTCCATAAGCCTTGCGGTTTCCATTATCCCCGAAGGCCTGCCTGTGGCGATCACCATTGCCATGGCCATCGGTATGAAGCGCATGGCTGACCGGAACGCGATTATCCGCAAACTCGTGGCAGTGGAAACGCTGGGAAGCTGCGATTATATCTGTTCGGACAAGACAGGCACCATAACCGAAAACAAGATGTTCGTCAAAGAGGCCTTTGCAAACGAGAAAACTTACAAATTCAAGGGAGAGGGATATGCTCCTGAAGGCGAGATCACTCTGGAGGACAGCCCGGTAAAAGACGATAAAGACCTGCGCGCCCTGCTTCTTTGCGGAGCGCTCTGCAACGACGCAAAACTTGTTCACAAGGGATCAGTCTGGCAGATAGAAGGCGACCCTACTGAGGCAGCTCTTTTGGTTTCCGCGGGCAAATTCAACATACGTCGGGAAAAAGAAGAAGGCGAGTATGAATATATAGAGGAAGTGCCTTTCAGCTCCAAGCGGCAATTCATGGCTGTTCTTTACCGCCATAAAGATAAGGACGTTATCTTTGTCAAAGGCGCCCCGGAAAAAATTCTGGAATTCTGCGGCCAAAAGGGGAACAATCCTTTACAGGACAACTATGCCCAGATGACTGCTCAAGGATTCAGGGTCCTGGGATTTGCCTTGAAAGAAAAAGCCGGGATTGAAAAATCAGACCTCGAAAAAGAAGCTACCGGCGGTCTAACTTTCCTCGGTTATCAGGGCATCATCGATCCTCCGCGCCCAAGCGCTATCGAGGCCATCAAACAGACCAGGGATGCCGGCATACGCACGGTCATGGTCACAGGCGACCATAAACAGACAGCAGAGATCATTGCCAAAACCATCGGACTGCTGGACGAACAGAGCATGATCGTGGAAGGAAGCGAGCTCGAGGAAAAAGGAGAGGCCTTCCTTAAAGAAAATTGCGAAAAAATACGCGTCTACGCCAGGGTCGGCCCTGATCATAAGCTTAAGATCGTGCAAGCCCTGCAGGACAAGGGGCATATCGTAGCAGTTACCGGAGACGGCGTCAATGACGCGCCTGCCTTAAAAAAATCAAATATCGGGGTTTCCATGGGAGGAATAGGCACGGATGTGGCCCGGGAAGCCTCTGACATGACGCTTAAAGACGATAACTTTGCGACTATCTTCGAGGCGACGAAAGTTGCAAAGGTGATCTTTGATAATATACGCAAAGTGATCTTCTTTCTGCTGGGTCCTTCCATCGGAGAAGCGTCGATCATCATCCTGTGCCTTTTTCTCGGTCTGCCGCTTCCTTTTCTGGCGACACAGATCCTCTGGGTCAATCTGGTCACCAACGGGTTGCAGGACATAGCACTTGTTTATGAACCCGGCGAACCTGATATCGCCAGGCGGAGGCCGCGCAACCCGAAGGAGCCGGTGGTCAACGCATTCATTCTGCGCCGGTTAATACTAGTGGGAA
>JBAZKV010000055.1 GCA_041650635.1 Candidatus Margulisiibacteriota bacterium
GGCTCCTCCCTTGCCTTTGCGTGTGGAATTTTTGGGTTAAAATGCACTGTCTATATGGTAAAGGTAAGTTATGAACAAAAGCCGTACAGAAAATCGCTCATGAGAACATGGGGTGCAGAAGTATTTGCTTCGCCTTCCGACAAGACCAATTCCGGAAGAGAAGCCCTAAAGGCAGATCCGAACAGCAGCGGAAGCCTGGGACTTGCCATCTCGGAAGCGGTTGAGGACGCGGCTACTCATGATGACACTAAGTATTCCCTTGGGAGCGTGCTTAATCATGTCCTGTACCATCAGTCGATAATAGGTCTTGAAACAAAAAAGCAATTGGAACTGGCAGGAGAAAGACCGGATGTCCTGATCGGCTGCGTGGGCGGAGGGAGCAACTTTGGCGGGTTCGCTTTCCCATTTATTCCCGAAAAGCTTAAGGGACAGAACATCAGGATGGTGGCGGTGGAGCCCACTGCCTGCCCAACTTTAACAAAAGGACCTTACGCTTACGATTATGGCGACACCGCAAAACTCGCTCCGATGGTGAAAATGTTCACTCTGGGCCACGGATTCATGCCTCCGGGAATACATGCCGGAGGCCTCAGATACCACGGAATGTCGCCGATCGTATCGCTACTTGCCAAAAAGGGACTTGTGGAAGCAAAAGCCGTAACTCAAACTTCTGTTTTTGAGGCCGGCGTGCTCTTTGCCAAGACCGAAGGCATCCTGCCGGCGCCTGAGACCTGCCACGCGATAAAAGCGGCAATTGACGAGGCAAAAAAGAACGAGGGAAAATGCATTGTATTCAATTTTAGCGGCCACGGCCATTTTGACCTTTATTCCTATGACAAGTTCCTTGAAGGCAAAATGGAAGATTATGAATATCCCGACGATATGGTCAACTGCGCACTGAAGGACCTGCCAAAAGTCTGAGGACGTCCATAAGGAGAAAAGGCTGTGAAGAACAGAGCTGTTTTCTGGTCCCTTGCGGCCTTGATCGCCGTGTCGCTGCTGCTGTCTCTGAGGATATCGCTTGAGCGTATCGCCGTTGAAAAGGCCAATTCCTCTGTAGAGATCGCCATGGACTGGCAGGACATCAAAAAACTTTCCTTAAGGGAAGGCCTGCCCATGGATGTACTGCTAAAGAAACTTAAAGGTGCAGGGCTTACCTCTGTTTCCATTACCGAGGATACGCTGGAAACTCTGGAACTGGAAGGACAACTGGCATGGCTTACAGGATATGAGCAGTCAACGCTCTATAAAATAAGCAAGACCCCAAGATCAGTGAACAAGCTCAAGGACAAATACAGAAGGGCGGTCAGCCCCTCGGCAAAGACCGTTCTTAGGACCGCTTCACCGGACCCCCTGCGCAGTTTTGTGATAATAAGCGACCAGAAACTGGCAGCCAGGGTAAAAGACGGCCTTGCTCTTGTTCTTGGCAAAGACAGGGTCAAAGCAACAGGACAGCAGGAAAGCGGGCTATGGGAACTTGAGGTCTTGGACGATGAGGAAGAACTGATGACGCTTGGCCTTGGTTTTTCTTCCCAAAAGTTCTCCTATCTGGTCAACAGGGGATTTTTTGTCATCCCGCGGTTTAGGAATAATTACAGGATCGGCAAAGAGACAGCACAGAAAAAACTTGCTGCCGCAGCCGCGCTTGGGCCTTACTATACGGTGGTTTTTGAAGGCGACGAAGTCCTCGGATATAAGAACAATACCAAAGGGATCGCCTCCGCGCTTAAAGAGGCCGGTATCAATTACGGCTATATAGAGATGGCAGAGCAAAAAGGCGATAGCGCGCTCCTAAAAGCCCTTCAGACGGGCATTGTAAGAGTGCACAGCATCAGCGAGGACGAGATGGCAAAAAAGATGACAAAAACGGAAGCCATCGCGCGCTTTGACAGGGCGGTTTCTGAAAGGGGAGTACGGCTGCTTTATATAAGGCCTTTCTATATTAATGACAGCGGCCTCAGCCTTGCCGATACCAACGCCGTTTACATATCCTCGCTAAAACAGGTCTCAAAAAGAGCGATGAACTCCCTTGGGCAGGCGGACAGCCCTTCGAAACTGTCGGTTTCAAAGGCTTCGCTGGTGGTCTTAAGTTTGGGCATCTGTGCGGGAGCGCTTTTTCTTTTGTCCTGTTTTACGGGCATCCATCCTTATTTTGTAATGCTCTGCCTTGCGGCAGCCATTCTTATGCCCCTGGGTTTTGACCAGTTTGGTCTTATGATCACCTTCAAAAAACTGGCTGCCCTTGCCTGTGCGGTCATATTCCCGTCGCTTGCCATAACCTCATCATTCAAAAGGGAAGACCGCCGCACTTCGGTCATAGCTGTATCCGGAGCTATCTTAATGTGCCTAAAAAGCTACGGGATCGCTCTTATAGGCTCTCTTTTTATCGTGGGACTCCTTGCCGACACCCGGTTCCTCATAGGGTCACAGCAGTTCATAGGCATCAAGTTCGCTTTTCTTGCCCCGCTCCTGGTGATCGGGGCCTTCGGCGTGCTCTTTGAGGAGGGAGGGGCCAGAAGCCTTGCCAAGAGGCTGTTTGACTGGCTTAACACACCGCTTACGATGATGAATGTCGCCCTGGCGCTTACTATCGCGCTAGCCGGAGCGGTCTATCT
>JBAZKV010000056.1 GCA_041650635.1 Candidatus Margulisiibacteriota bacterium
TTCTCCTTGATACCGTGGGGGAACTGGCTTCTGTTTACGGCATATCTGATATTGCAATCATCGGGAAGAGTTTTAGGGGCCTGGGCGGCCAGAATCCACTTGAAGCTGCATACTGGAGCAAACCGATTATCTGCGGTCCGCATATGGAAAATTTTCCTTTTGTTCAGGAATTCTACCGGGAAAACGCTGCTCTTGAGGCTAAGGAAGAGGAGCTTTATTCAAGGATAAAAGACCTTCTGCTTTCACCGGTAAAGGCAAAAAAGATCGGAGCAAAAGCCCGGGGATTATTCAATAAAAACGCGGGAGCAGTTGAACGGGCGATGGAGATTATTGAAAGGTATATTGCTTAATCTCTCACGCCTGAAACAAAGAAGCCTCTGCCTTGTCAGCAGAGGCTTCCTCTCTTCTTATCGGAATAAAACTATTTTACTGCGTCTTTAAATGCCTTACCGGCTGAGAACCGGGGGACTTTCCGTGCAGCAATCTTGATGGTCGCTCCTGTCTGCGGATTGCGGCCTGTCCGTGCTTTCCTTTTCGATACTGCGAAAGTACCGAAACCGACCAATGCAACCTTGTTGCCCTTCTTCACGGTTTTGACGATTGCATCAATCAGGGAATCAAGCGCCTTTCCTGCTGCTGCCTTCGAGATGTCGGCATCCTTTGCCATTTTTTCTACCAGCTCTGCTTTTGTCATGTTGACCTCCTTTTAAGTATTTGTTTGAGAAACTATACAGAAACACTTCCAAACAACGGTAAAGCGATTCAAAACATTACTCAGATTTTATAACTTTTCTTCTTCATCAGGAAGATTTGCATTTCAGGCCATCTCTCCTGATCCAACTTTCATTCTGTAAAATTATACATGAAGCAATCATAGAAAGGAAGCTCTCCCTGAAAATCAAATATGGGATAGGTCGAAAGAGTCCGTTACAGGCCTGATCCCAATAGTCAATTTATGCACTGATGATCTGTCGGCACATATCCTGTAATCCTTTCTGGATGAGCGATTGCCGCATTCGACAGCTTATTTCTGTCGTCAAAAAAATTGACAGCATCAGTATGGTATGGTAACATGTCTCACGTTTTCAGAAAAAGATTTTCAATCTTTTCGCGGTGAACAGATATCCAAGGAGGGACATGTGACAAAGAAGGAAATCACGAAAAAGGTAACGAAAAAGACAAAGGCCGTTAAGAAGGATGTCGCCAAGAAAGTGAAGGCCGTTAAGAAAGATGTTGCCAAGAAAGTAAAGGCCGTCAAGAAAGACGTTGCCAAGACTGTTAAGACCGTCAAGAAAACTGTTGCCAAGAAAGTAAAGGCTGTAAAAAAGAAGATCTGATAAAGGCTGTTCATAAAGCATACCGGTCAGCAAAGAAAAAACCCTGTGGCAACCCGCAGGTTTTTTCTTTGCTGTTGTTTAAAACTTTATCCCGAAATCAGGCAGGAAAGGCGCAAGGTATTTGATCCGGTCCGTCAGAAGAATAAACCCAAAGATGATGAGTATCACACCGCTGACTATCTTGATGGTCCGCATATAGGTTGAAATCTTCGGGGCGTAGCTGAGAAAGGTGTTTATGGCGAGCGCCGACAGCAGGAAAGGCAGACCCAGCCCGAGAGAATAAACGGTCAACAGCTTCAGGCCATAGATCATAGAGCCTTTTGAACCTGCATACAGTAGTATGGTCCCGAGATAGGGTCCCACACAGGGACTCCAGCCTGCCGCAAAGGTCATTCCGACAAGAAAGGTCCCGAAATACCCTGCAGGTTTGCCGGTCAGATGGATCCGTTTCTCCTTCATGAACAGCTCGGGGTTGATAATCCCCGAAATGAAAAGGCCGAAGATGATAACAAGGATTCCGCCCGCTATCCTGATATAGTCAACATACCGGAACAATAAACTTCCCAGCACTGAAGACGAAACACCAAGGGATATAAAGACAAATGAGAACCCCGCGATGAAGGCAAGGGAATTGGTTATGGTGAGATACCTGACCGCTCTCCTGTCCAGCCTTACCGTAAGGTCTTTGAATGACAGTCCTGTTATGAAAGATACATAGGAAGGCAAAAGCGGAAGAACACAGGGAGACAGAAAAGAGAGCAGCCCTGCAAGAAACGCCAGCGGATAGGATACATCTTTCATTTATATATTGTAACTCATATTTTCATACAGAAAAATATTTCGCGGCAGACAGGGCACTTTCGCGGATTCAGATCCTTTGCAGATTTATAGGAATTATATTGGTCAACTCGCGCATTCTGATGTATCTCCCTGAATCTTTTCTATTGCATGGGGGATGACATCGAGAATAACTTCGAGGTTTTCCTGTACGGCTTTCGGACTTCCGGGCAGATTGATGATCAAAGCCCTGCCCCGAACTCCTGCGACCGCCCGGGAAAGCATCGCCCGGTTGGTTTTCTTCAATCCTGCTGCACGCATCGCCTCGGCAATGCCCGGGACCTCTCTGTCAATGACCTTAAGAGTCGCTTCAGGCGTAACATCTCTCGGGGAAAGCCCTGTGCCTCCTGTTGTCAGGATCAGATCGACTTTATCACTGTATTGAATGAGTTTTGCCTTGATGAGATCCTTTTCATCAGGCATGATA
>JBAZKV010000057.1 GCA_041650635.1 Candidatus Margulisiibacteriota bacterium
AAGGAACTTTCCCAACTCCAGTGCCTCGACCATCCTGTCAAATATGCCTCTCTGGTCTGCCTTTTTCAGCAGCTCTTTGACACTGCCTGAGAATTGTTTTGGTATGAAGTCTATGGTCTGGGGCTTGTATGACACTTTTATCTTTCCGTCGCGCATCTTTTCAAAGAACGCCTGCGCTTCTGTGCCTTTGAAGAAAGTGACGAGCTCAGCATAGTCTGCCTCCCCTGACAACCTGCCGAGGTTTGGCTTGAGCACTCCGGCTATTATCTTTATTGCAGTGGATTTGCCGATGCCGTTGACTCCCAAAACTCCCACCACTTTGCCGAACAGCGGTGTCGGCAGGGAGTATAGCGCGAACCCGTTCTCCCCATAGCGGTGTATAGGATCCTGTGTCAGCTCTTCTGGCAGGTTGATTATGTCAATTGCGTTGAATGGGCACCTGTTAGGGCATATTCCGCAGCCTATGCACAACTCTTCGTCTATTGTCGCTTTCTTGTCCAGGACAGACTCCTTTATGCATGCTTCCCCTTTTCGGTTGATCGGGCATACCTTGGCGCAAAGATACCCGCCGCAGCCCATAGGGTTGCATTCCTGCTTCTTGACGATTGCTATGCGTGTCATGGTTGCTGAGGATAAGACATTAATTAATAAGTTTACCGCTATAAAAGCAGTATAACCGTACAAAATCCAAGCAGCAAAACCGAGGCCTGTGTTGCCTATTCAGCGCGTTTCTACTTTACACAACGAAATAATCTTAGACGGGGCTTCGCCAAAACAATACAAGATCAGAATTATGCGCGCGTGGCAACAGCAGAGCTTGGCGAATTTTACTTCAGGGCTTAGAGACCTGAAGGCTTTTAGCCGCATCTAAAAGAATGAGCCAAGCGGAGCCAGGCCTAGGTTTTGCGACAGTATAATCAGATGACCTATCTTAGCAATGTCCACAACCTGCCCCAAAGCAGTTAAAACTGCTCTCTGGCAGTTTAGTGCTTGTTCCGGGCATTTCTCTAAACCCCTAAAATTTAAATACTGCTGCCTTATCCTTATATCCTTATGAAATGCGAGATTTGCAAGGCAAAGATTAATGAGACTTTCCTGAACAAGGTCATCGGTACTTATGTGAAGGATGAGAAGGGCAAGAAGCACATCGTCTGCCCAGAGTGCCAGAAGAAGCTTAAGGCAAAAAAAGACATTATCGCAAAAATCTGAAATGTTTTTATCTGCCCCTGTGGCCTAGTAGCTATAGCGTCTGCCTCGAGTCAGTTGCATTCTGCACTGGCGGGCAATAAGCAGAAGGTCGCGAGTGCAATTCTCGCCAGGGGCTTTTTTTTTTCTATAGCGTGCTACCGACCCGCGCTTCAGGGCGAAGACCTGAAGGCTTTGAGCCGCAGCTCAAAGAGCGAGTGTAGCACCGGATAGCGGGATCAAGGAACAAGACCCTTGCGTAGATTGCAATTCTCGCCAGGGGCTTTTTTATATCCTATACTTCTTGTTTATCTCGCTCTGCAGCCTGAAGATGTCTTCGACAGCTTTTTCAAAGCTTTCTAGAGAATCATGTGATCTTCTAAGAGGTGTTACCCAGTCAGCGCGGAACTTGAGCCCGGTCTTATGTTCGCGTTCATGCTCGATAGGGATATAATACATTCCGAAAAAATGTGATGTGGATGCGCTTCCCCACTGCATGCTGTCCAGCTCTGTTAGGTCTTTCACTGCGACTTCAAGAAGCTCTTTCGCTTTTCTGACGTCATCGATTATTTTTTTCTCTGTGGGTAACAGTTCAGCAGCCAGTGCGTGGGTCTTATGGCTCGAGAGCCACACATTCACCTCATTCGTGACTGTTTCTATTGCTGGAAGGTGTATCTTTGCGGCGATGGTCAGGTGCAGTGACTCGTTGATCAGCCTTATGAACCTTTTCTGCCGTGAATGTCCTCTGATGCCGAATGATTGTCCAAAGATATCTGTTTTGTATGGATTGACAAGGTTCTTTGCGCGCTTTGAATATTTCAATGCAGTGCGGACTTCAGAAAGAAGGGCTTTCTCCTCTTTTTTTGCTATCTTCAAGAGGCTGACAAGGATTCCTTTTGGCTCATCAGTAGTTTTTTCAAGAAAACCGCTCTTGCGTCCGACAGGATTTAAAGATTCCATTGTATTGATTGACTGGTTTGCTGATTTATAAATATATCTTTGGCAAAATAGCCGCTGCTACCGCCTAGCGAGCTATTGGTCTAACATTCAAGGAAGGATGTTCTCGGAAAGAGAAGTGCGATGACATTGCAGCGAGCGCGGTAGCAGCGGCTTGCCTGTGCTGAAAAGTAGCGCACAGCGAATCATCACTTCTTATGCTTCGGCATGTACTCGTGCTCGTGGTGCTCTCCTGTCGGCTTCCCATAGAACTTGGTTGAGTGCGGTGCTGCTTTCAGGAAGCGAGGCATCCTGAACAGCGGTCGAAGGAACCTTGCGAATCTTGTTGACCTCTCCGCCTTTCCCAGTCTTTCTGCCTCTT